>JAKSSK010000009.1 GCA_024403135.1 Clostridia bacterium | reverse complement strand
GTTAATAACTAACTTATAATTTCTACTTATGTAGATCCATTTCCTTTGTCTCCTTCCATGAATGTTAATAACTAACTTATAATTTCTACTTATGTAGATTAGGTACTCCACAGTCTTAACTGATAGGTTAATAACTAACTTATAATTTCTACTTATGTAGATAAGTTAACTGCGAATGTGTCTCTCATGTTAATAACTAACTTATAATTTCTACTTATGTAGATATCTCTTTATAATTTTGTAAACCATTGTTAATAACTAACTTATAATTTCTACTTATGTAGATAACTTTGGTAGGTCCTTCGGTAATTGAAGAGTTAATAACTAACTTATAATTTCTACTTATGTAGATCCGCACTCCTCTTCAGCTAATTCAAACGTTAATAACTAACTTATAATTTCTACTTATGTAGATAAGACAGACTAAAAGACATTAAGTAGGAGGTTAATAACTAACTTATAATTTCTACTTATGTAGATCTTGTCTTGAGGAAGCCGTTGTGTCAGTTAATAACTAACTTATAATTTCTACTTATGTAGATAAGACAGACTAAAAGACATTAAGTAGGAGGTTAATAACTAACTTATAATTTCTACTTATGTAGATAAGCATCTTATTATTCTCATATTGGAGTTAATAACTAACTTATAATTTCTACTTACGTAGATTCTACTGGCTTCCCACATATTCCACAGTTAATAACTAACTTATAATTTCTACTTATGTAGATACTACTATCTGAAATTACACTGCTTTCAGTTAATAGGGTATAAGAAATACAGATTGCGATACAGTTGGATTAGTTTGAGACATGTATACGTTAATTTTGTTTCATTTCCTCACTTTAGAACCGCCATTACGGCGGTTTTTTATTGCCTATGCGCTATTTTTGTACAAGGAGGTATTGAAAATGTCGTTTTGGAAGCGACCACTTGTATTTGTGAAAGCAATAAAACAAGCGGGCATCTGCCCGCTTTTGTTACATTAGTCCAAATTGTCTTGCTAGTCCAAATACTAAGCATGCCACTACAATTACTAGCACGAATTTACCAAAGCCAAAGCCATTGTTATTAGGATTTCCAGCCATCTTTGTTCTCCTTTACATATATATTACATATTCAGTATACCTTCTTTACATTCCCATTTCAAGGTGATATATTAAAGGTGCAAAAAGAGCCCATATATAACTGACGAATTACGGGATACCCGAGGGGAATATGTGGGAATATTAGTCGATCGTCTGGGCAGAATCTTTTTAGGGGATTCTGTCTTTTTGTATACGGAGGTAATTATGAAGAAAGTTGCAGTAGTAATGGGAAGCAAGAGCGACATGCCAGTAGCACAAAAGGCTATAGACATGCTAGAAAAGTTTGGCGTAGATTACGAGGTTAGAGTGCTTTCAGCGCATAGAACGCCAGACGAAGCTAGAGAGCTAGCACAGAGAAAGGACATAGCTGTATTCATCGGAATCGCAGGAATGGCAGCACACCTAGCAGGAGCAATAGCAGCAAATACAACTAGCCCTGTAATTGGAGTACCAGTAAACTCAGGACAAATTGGCGGAATGGACGCACTGCTTTCAACAGTAATGATGCCACCAGGCATGCCAGTTGCAACAGTAGGAATAGACGCAGGGAAGAATGCAGGAATACTAGCAGCACAGATCCTAGCTACTTCAGATGAAGAGCTTATGAAGAGGATAGCTATGTTTAGACTAGAAGAAAAGGAAAAGGTGCTAGCACAAGATAGTGAGGTAAAGTAATGAAGAAGGTGTATGAAGGAAAGACAAAAGACGTATTTGAACTAGATAACGGAAACTATCTACTAAAGTTTAAAGACGACGTAACAGGTAAGGATGGAAAGTTCGACCCAGGCGAAAACCAGGTAGGACTAAAGATAGATGGAGTAGGCGATGTTAACCAGAGAATGACAAAGTACTTCTTCGAAAAGATTAACGCTGCAGGAATTGCCACACACTTTATCGGGATAACTGATGAAGGTATGGAAGTAGTGCCAGCAAAGGTATTCGGCCACGGCCTAGAGGTTATCTGTAGATACAAGGCAGTAGGATCCTTCAGAAAGAGATACGGGGAATATATAGCTGAAGGCGCAGATCTACCAGAATATGTAGAGACCACATTTAAGAATGACGAACTAGGAGACCCACTGGTAACCAAGGATGCCCTAGTAGCACTAGGCATCATGACAGATTCCCAGTACGAAGACCTAAAGGACATGACTAGAAAGATCACCAGAATTGTAGCAGACGACCTAAAGGCAAAGGGCATGGAACTATACGATATTAAGTTCGAGTTCGGCTACGACAAGAGTGGCAAGGTAATTTTAATTGACGAGATAGCATCAGGAAACATGAGAGTATATATGGACGGAAAGTATATACAGCCTATGAAGCTATCCGAGCTGTTTTTTAAGTAGGTGTAGTGATGAATAAATACCCAGGAAGAGGAATAGTTCTAGGACAAGATGAGGATGGAAAGCTAGTAGCAGCATACTTCATCATGGGAAGATCAGCTAACTCAAGAAACAGAGTGCTAGAAGTAAGCGGTGGGGATGTTTTTACTAAGGCTGCCGACGAAAGCAAAGTAGAAGACCCTAGGCTAATAATCTACAGGGCTTTAGCCCAGCACGAGGATAAGCTGGTGGTTACTAACGGGGATCAGACAGATACCGTTATGGAGTATTTAGCTGAAGGTAAGACCTTTGAAGAGGCCCTTTCAACTAGAGAGTACGAGCCAGATCATCCAAACTACACACCTAGAATTAGTGGCATAGCTTATCTAGGGGATGGAAAGTACACCCTTAGTATCCTTAAGAGAGAAGATGGAAAGTGCGTTAGAGAATACTTTAACTATTCACTTAAGAAGGGAGTAGGCCATCTAATTCATACATATATGGGAGATGGAAATCCACTTCCCACATTTTTAGGTGCGCCTAAAGAGATAAGCCTAAAGGGAGATATATGTAAAACTCTTTGGGATAACTTAGATGAAGATAACAGAATTTCAATATATATAAGATTTATTGATCTAAATACGTTAGATTACCAGGAGAAAGTGGTAAATAAATATGAGAGAATTTAAATTAAAATATGGGGTTAATCCTAATCAAAAGGATGCAAAGCTTTTGATGAAGGATGGAAGTGACCTTCCATTTGAGATAATAAACGGTAGACCAGGATATATTAACTTCCTAGATGCCCTAAATTCATGGCAGCTAGTGAAGGAGCTAAAGGAAGCAACAGGCCTTGCAGCCGCAGCTTCATTTAAGCACGTAAGCCCAACATCTGCAGCAGTGGCAATGCCAATGTCTGAAGAGCTAAAGAGGGCCTGCTTCGTAGATCACCTAAACTTCGAGGACTCAGATATTGCCCTTGCCTACGCTAGAGCAAGAGGTACAGATAGACTATGCTCATACGGAGACTTCATAGCACTATCCGACATATGCGATAAATCTTGCGCCCTTATGATCAAAGGAGAGGTATCCGATGGAGTAATAGCTCCTGGGTTTACTGATGAAGCTCTTGAGATACTTAGAGCAAAGAAAAAAGGTAATTACAACGTTATTAAAATAGATGCTAGCTATGTACCTTTAGAGATAGAAGAAAAGCAGGTATTTGGAGTAACCTTTAGCCAGAGTAGAAACAACGTGAAGATAGACGAAAAGGCTTTAGAAAATGTTGTTTCAAAGGAAAAAGATATTCCAGATAGTGCCAAGGTAGATTTAATACTAGGCGAGATAGTATTAAAATATACACAGAGTAATTCGGTGTGCTTTGTAAAGGATGGCCAGGCCATTGGAGTAGGAGCAGGGCAGCAGTCCAGAATCCACTGTACTAGACTAGCAGCAGGAAAGGCAGACACCTGGCACCTACGCCAGATGGATAAGGTATTAAACCTGCCATTTAAGGCTGAGCTAAAGCGAGCAGAAAGAGATAACGTTGTAGATGGATATATCAACAGGAATGAAGAAGACGTGGTAGAAAACTGGGAAAAGTATTTTACATCTAAACCAGATCCCCTTACCGAAGAAGAAAAGAGGAAGTACCTAGATACTGTTAAGGGCGTAACCCTAGCATCAGATGCCTTCTTCCCATTTGACGACAGCATCAAGAGAGGATATATGTCTGGAGTAAAGTATGTAATTGAACCAGGCGGCTCCATCAGAGATGAGGATGTCATAAGGAAGGCAGACGAGTACGGCATGGTGCTTATCTTTAACGGAATCAGGCTATTCCACCACTAATGAAAGGAGGAGATATTGTGGACAAAAGTGTTTACAGACAGATCAGAGAAGAACTAAAACTTTCCAGGGAAAAGGCTTCGGATATTATGCCCGGAATACCTCCTGAAAGATTAGAGAGGATAGAGAACGGCAAGTTCGAACCTACACCATGGGAAGTAAACGAAATGGCAAAGGCGTACAACAAGCCAGAGCTGAGAAACTACTACTGCGCCAATAGGTGCGAGCTAGGAATTAACAGAGTTCAGAATGTGGAGATGAAGGACATCTCCCAGATAGTGCTAGAGATCATTAACAGTCTTAATACTATCAACACAACGAAGGATAGACTGGTACAGATTACCGTAGACGGCAAGATAGATGATGACGAGATAGAGGATTTCGTAAAGATTGAAAAACAGCTAGACGATATATCCAAGACCGTATCATCCATGCAGCTATGGGTAGAAAAGATGATAAACTCTGGAAAGATCAATAAGGAAAAATATGAGGAGAAGAGAGGTTAACCTCTCTTCTTTTTTCACTTTCTGTAGAAAAAGAGGGCTCTTTTATTCACCTGTTGTTATGGTATATGTAGGCATGTGATGAGATAATATACTTACCATAATAAATCAAACAAAAACCATTCTTCACTAAGTGTTAAAAAACAGATGCAGAATTTGCACTACCTGCTATGGTGAAGAAAACAACCAGAAGTTATACTAAAATTGCAAAAGGGGATAACATACTTTTCATTTTTCGCAAAAGGAGAAAGCGATGGAAGAATATGAAATATTGACAAAGGAAGAATTCGAAAGAGAACATCAGGACGCATATAACTGCGATGAAGCTAGACCTTCCATGATTAAGTCCTTTCTAAACGTCATCCTGATGATATTCCTAGTTATGTTTTTCATAAGTATAGGATTTGGAATATTTAAGATTCTGATCCTATTCGCACTGTTTTCTTTCATAGCCTCCATAATAACTAAATCCTTTCAATAAAAAGAGACTCACCTAAACTGGTGAGTCTTCTTTTTTACGCCTATAAAGTGCTAGCAAGACTAGTCCAATAGCCGAACATATTGCAGTCATTTCAAAGATCTGTCTAAAGCCACCGTTTAAGGTGCTTTGGAAGACCGCTTCAATTTCATCTTTCTTTAAATCTATTTGAGCCATGTAGGAATCTTCTGCTTCTTTAAAAGCTCCTGGTATTGCATCACGCATTTCTACCATCTTGTCACGCTTAGTTTCAGCTTCAAGCTTACCAGTAGATATTCCTTCTATTGCCTTACCCATGTCTACGTACTTGCCGTAAAGGGTATCCCTCTTAGTTTTAACATTTGCTATTGCATCATCTAGGCCCTTTATGCCCTCATCAATACCTGCAAGGCCTTCTTCCATCTGGGCTTTGCTAGCTATGGCTTCATCAAGCTTTTCCTGGATCTCTTGCTTAGCGCTTCTCTTAGCTATGGCAGGCATCTCGCGGTTAGCATCTATCTCAGCTATGGCTTCTTCCATGCCCTTGATGCCCTGTTCAATTCCACCTATGCCTTCCTTTAGCTGGCCATATTCACCTAGTAATTCAGTTCTTGCCATCTGCTGCTTCATGATAGCAGTATCCATGCCGTTTACTCCAGAAACCATGCCCTTTCTAGCCTTTGTCATATCCTGGATATTTTCATCCATCTTAGCTATGCCTTCTTCAATTCCAGATATGCCACTTGAGATTCCATCTGTAGCCTTGGCCTGGATATCTGGCATCATCTCATCGAAGAAGTATCTGGCCATGTGCTTGGCGCCATTTGCAATGGTTGTTACATCGCAGGTCTGAAGCTCAAGGACTAGCTCATTTGGCATCTTAAAACTTGAGTTATTCATATCCATATTCATGTCCATACCCATATCCATGTCAAACTCCTCAGCGTATGGCAGGGTAGGCATTGATATATCCTTTGGCATTACGTCCATAAGGGCATCGCTCATTCCTACTCCAGCGTGGGCGATGAAGCCGACCATGATGGCAGGAGCTACTACTGTGCCTAGAGAACGAACTAGGGACAATGTGGCTAGGGCAGAGTTTGACTCCGACTCATCCACCTCGCCTAGCATCATATAGTTTAGAGGGGCGCCCATGGTAAATCCTATGCCTAGGCCGATGAAGATTAATGTGGCGTAAACGTTAAGCTTGTTTGGATCTACCGATGAGAAGAATATTACTATTAATGCTCCTATGATTGCAGATACAAGCCCTATGCCTAGCACCAGTTTAGGACCAAACTTATCCGTAAGGTGACCGCTTGACATGGAGCCTACTCCTGCAAACACACCTAGAAGGATGACGAAGTATCCCCCTTCTCCTGATGGAGCGTGAAGGGCGTTTTCACAGAACTGAGGAACGAAGATTATTCCCATCAGCACTATTCCTGTAATCACCGTTACGCATAGGGTCATCAGTATTCTAAGGTTTGTAAAGTATGTAAGGTTCATAACAGGGTCTTCTGCTCTCTTTTCAATAACGATGAAAAGAGGTAGTAGTGCAAAGAAGGCTATTAAGTACCAGAATACTCCAGGGTCTGTTATTGTTTCTATGAAGTTAAAGAAGTCAATATTCTTTAGTCCGTACATCAGTGATAGGATCATCACTACCAGGATGCATATGCCCTTGCCGTCTATTGGCTTAGTGGACTTATCCTTTGTATTAGGTAGGGCAAAGAAGCCAGCCACCAGGATGAAGATGGTGATTGGAACGTTAACGTAGAAGATGAACTGCCATCTTGTGGTTCCAAATATGTCCATGATAAGGCTGCCTGCGCTAGCACCGAATATGTTTGCTATGCCGTAGACTCCTCCTACCATTCCTAGGGCCATACCACGCTTTTCCTCTGGGAAGGTGGTTCCAAACTCTGCTGTTGCAACTGGCATGATGCCGCCTCCGCCTATGGCCTGAACTGCTCTAGAAAGAAGCAGCATGGTGAAGCTATCTAAGCTATGGGATATGCCGCACATCAGTGAGCCTAGGCCAAACAGGAAGATGGATATTAGGTAGATGGTTCTTCTTCCCATTCTGTCTGCCAGCTTACCCATTACTGGAATTGATGCAGCATAGGCCAGCGTATATATTGTTATCATCCAAATACCGGTTTGATCGTTTACACCCAGGGAATCCTGGATTACGGTTCTTGCCGGAGTAACTATTCCTGTGTCTAAAGCACCCATGAAGATGCCTAAAAGATAGACAGCAAGTATTAGTCCAAAGTTTTGTTTTTTCATATATATTTCTATCCCCTTTTCAAAAACATTAGGACTATTATACCAAGAGAAAAAACATATGCAAGGGAAAAGTTTACCTTTTCACATATTTATGTGAATTGTATTCAAAAAAGTACTAAAATCCATTGAAAAATTCCCTCTTGACTATTACGTAAGGTAATAGTTTAATATATGTAACTGAGGAGGAAAAACCTATGATCGGTGTAAAAGAAGTAAGCAATATTACAGGCCTTACGGTAAGGACCATTCAGTACTACGATAGAATAGGTCTAGTAAAGGCTAAGCACAATGAAAAGGGGTATAGATTCTACGATGAAAAGGACCTAGCAAGGTTTCAGGAGATAATGCTCTTTAGGGAGCTAGAGTTCTCCTTAGAGGAGATAGAGAAGATTCTTTCATCGGATGGATATATAAAGGAGAAGGCTCTCACTCAGCAGATAAACCTGCTTACTTTAAAGAAACAGCACCTAGAAGATGTCATCAGGTTAGCAAAGAAGATGAAGAAACAGGAAACTTTAGACTTTAAGGCCTTCAATACTGAGAAGATAGACGAGTACGCAAAGAAGGCAAAGGAAAAGTGGGGTAATACTCCGCAGTACAAGGAATACGAGAAGAAGGAAAAGAGAAATGCCATCGAGCAGGCAGAGGAAATGATGGTGCTATTCGAAGAGTTTGGCAAGATGAAGGAACTTGCTCCATCGGATGGTAAGGTTCAGGCTCAGGTTAAGAAGCTTCAAGACCACATCACCCAAAACTACTATAACTGCACCAAGGAGATGCTATCCAACCTTGGAATGATGTACGTTCACGATGAGGAATTTAGAAAGAACATAGACATCGCTGGCGGCGAAGGAACTGCCAAGTTCGTAGCTGAAGCCATCATGATCTACTCTACTTAGCGTGGATACAAAAGCTTTACCTCTTAATATATATTTAAGAGGGAGGAAGGGAAAATGAACTTAAAGGAACTACGAGAAAGAAAGAACATAACCCAGCAGAATCTAGCAGATAAGCTAGGGGTTACGGCAAAGGCCGTATCTAAATGGGAGACGGGAAAAGGCCTTCCAGACATATGCCTACTAGAGCCTCTAGCAAGGGAGCTAGAAGTATCCCTAGAGGAACTTATGGGCGGAAGAAAGATTGAGAACTTGAATAGGCCTGGCAACCTGACCAGGGGAAAGTTCTACGTATGCCCTATGTGCGGCAACGTGGTGTACTCCGTGGGAGAGGCCATGATTAGCTGCTGCGGCATAAGTCTTCCACCACTAACTGCTGAGGACATGGAAGATAACCTAACACTTGAAAAGGTAGAGGATGAAACATATATCCATGTAGACCACCCTATGACAAAGGATCACTACATTTCCTTCATAGCATACGTGAGAGGGGATAAGGCAGAGATAAACAAGATGTACCCTGAGGGCGAGGCCCAGACTAGGATGAAGATAAGGGGACACGGCTACATATATATCTACTGCAACAGGCACGGCCTGTTTAAAATGAAGGTGTAAAAGGTATTGCACAAAGAAACCCTAGGGTATATACTAAAGGTGAAATAGGAGAGGTCCCGCCTTAGTGGACAGTTAACAAATAGGAGAGGTCCTGCCTTAGTGGACAACCGAAAACACGTACCACCATCAATTTGAGGTGGTACTTTTTAATTAAAAAAGCAATCCTTCTTAAAGGATTGCTTGTTCTTTTAACCACTGTTTTTCGTCTTCATCTAGGTGTGGGGCTAGGGCTGTATATACCCTCTGGTGGTATTCTCTTAGCCAGTTTAGCTCAGCATCTGTAAGCATATCAAAGTCTATGGCCTGTTTATCGAAAGGGCATAGGGTAAGGATTTCAAATTCAAGATGTCCATCCTTTTCTACGCACAGCATTTCGTTTTCCAGTCTAATGCCATACTCACCTTCCACATATATTCCTGGCTCGTTTGATGTGATCATGCCGGCAAGGAATTTCTGTTCGGTTCCCTTAGCGGATATGCTCTGAGGCCCTTCGTGAACGCTTAGCATATGGCCTACTCCGTGGCCTGTACCGTGGCCGTAGGTTAGACCGCCAGCTCTTGCAATTTCGTCCAGTTTAGCGCCTGTTGCATTGTAATCGAACTTTGCCATGGATAGGGCAATATTGGCCTTTAAAACGGCCGTATAGTCCCTTCTCATGCCATCTGTGATTGGGCCTAAGGCTATGGTTCTAGTAATATCTGTAGTGCCATCCATGTACTGGCCACCTGAGTCCACTAAAAGGAATCCTTCCGATGAAAGGGTGTAGTTTGTGCTAGGTGTTGCAGCGTAGTGAACTATTGCACCGTGATCTTTAAAGCCTGCTATGGTTTCAAAGCTAAGCTCCTTAAATCCTAGCTGCTTTGACCTTAGAAGCTCTAGGTAATCTGCGCAGGATATTTCGCTAATTGGAAGTACCCCAATGTTAGCCTTTAGCCAGTAAAGGAAATTGACCATTGCTATGCCATCCTTTAGATGGGCTTTTTTAGTTGCAGCAATTTCCACGTCATTCTTAAGTGCCATCATCAGGCTAGCAGGATCTTTTCTATCTAAAACCTTGCAGTGAATTCTCTGGTAAAGTGCGTAGTTTACCTTAGACATATCTAGCTGAATGGTTCCTTCTAGCTTTTCTAAATCCTCGTAAATGTCTTCGTAGGTATCTTCTGAGTACACCTTGTATCCATCCTTAGAAACCAGCATGTATGCATAGAAAACAGGGGTGTACATAATGTCCATGCCCCTACGGTTGGTAAGGTAGGCTATCTCCTCTAGTGAAGTAATTAGATGGTAGTCTGCTTCCATCTTTTCCTGAAGCCTTTTAATCTTGCTGTCAGAGGTTTCACCTGTCACGTCTAGGTAGATAGGGTAGCTGCCAGCTGTTTTGAACTCTGGCCTATCCTCCCAGATTTTATCCACAAGATCTATGTCCTTAAAGGAGGAATATGTTAAGGCTTCCTTAGCAGGGATTACTCTAGCATCAAAGCCAACATTTCCCTTTACGAAAGGTTTGTCCTTCCCTATACGCATCAGCTTTATGCCGCTTCCCTTAAGCTGGTCTTCAGCCTGGATGAAGTACCTGCTATCTGTCCATAGATATGCATCGTCCATGGTAACTAGAAGGGTACCTGCAGATCCTGTAAAGCCGGACATGTATTCCCTAGCCTTGAAGTATGGGTTTACGTACTCGCTTCCGTGAAAATCCGTGGTAGGGATAAGGTAGGAGTCTAAGCCTTCCTCCTTCATCAATATTCTAAGTTTTTCTATTCTTTCCTGTATATTCATAGGTACATTTTACCATATGCTTGAAATATTTTCATTTTTTTGTTACAATACACGAGTTGAATAAAATATATATTAACGGAAGGAAGTATTAAATATGAAAAAAGTTACAGGATTAGAATTAGCAATGTATATTGTAGCAGGCGTATTTGGAGTAATCTTCTTATGGATGGCAATTTCTTCAATTACATATCTAAACGATTACACAGCACAATACGGAATTACACTTGGTTCAATGTTTGGCGAAGCATTAAAGTATATAATCAGCCAGTCATTTAACTACTTAGCATTCGGACTAATGTTCTTCTTCGGCGGAAGAGTTGCTAAAAAGGTTCAAAGCGTAGAAGCTGTTTTCTATGAAGACTTTGATCTTCCAGAAGAATGCTTTAACTGTGAAGCTGAAACTTGCGAAGGTTGCGAAGAAGTAGTAGAAGCATAATGAACCAGATAAAGATAAACGGTATTTACAAGCACTTTAAAGGCGACTATTACCTTTTAGTAGACGTGGCAAAGGACTCAGAGACAGGACAGGAGATGGTCATATACAGGAAGCTGTACGACGACTGCAGCCTATGGGTAAGACCAAAGGACATGTTCCTAAGCGAGGTAGACCACAGTAAATATCCAGAGGTGGCTCAGAAGTATAGGTTTGAGCTACAGAACATAGAAAGCAAAAGAGCACTTTAGAAGTGCTCTTTTTTTCATATATATTAACTTTCTAAATATTCCAATGTTCCTTTACCCTGTATTCTCTTTAGCAGTAGGTATGTTGCACATATTGTAGCTATGCACCAGATTGCTAGGTATGCTGTCTCATTTGAGATGTTGAAGATCAGATATATTGCAATCAGTACTGCCGCATAACCCCAGCCAGAGAATAGCCCTATGACTACTCCAGCACTCTGCTTAATTGGAAACACCTCGTTGGTCCACTCGTAGTTTGCAAAGCGTATGCTAAGCAGCAGGTTGAATACTGCAGAGAATACCACGTATGACTGAGGTACTATCAGGATTAGCAGTGTGTTCACCAGATCTGGCCTTAGTGCAATTATTAAGCAAATCTGAGCAAACAGGGTAGTTGAAACAGATAGTATCAGTTCTAGGTTTAGCTTACCCTTTAACAGCTTCCAAGGCTCAACAGGAAGGGTCTGGCTGATCCAGTGAGTCTTTCCTTCAAGGGATACTGAAGGAGCCGCCGTATCTATTAGCGCAGAGAACATGCATATTGCAGCAGTGAAGACTACAGCAATTAGCCCCATGTCTCCACCCGTTATATCTTCTGCTAGTTCTCTTACCATAGAGCCTTTTACCAGGATGTAGATACCGAAGGCTGGAATGAATATTCCGCCAAGGCAGCAGTTTAACAGGTAGTTTGTGCTAGCAAAAAGTCTATCTTTTTCCTTACCAAGCACGGCCATATCTATGGACTTTAGGTTGTCTTTCTTTATACCCTTCTTCACCTTCTTTTGAGCAGGTGCAGAAGTTGCAAGCTTTAGGAATCCGATGGATACCAGGTATATGCATAGTCCAAGGATAAGGATGGATACTCCAAGGAATATGAACATGGAGCCCATATTTCCTAGGCACATTTCCCCGTACTTTTGGAATATGCTGGATAAAGCGTTTAGGCCATTAGCCAGGTTAATTGCTCCTTGGGCAACATCGGCCATGAAGTCCTGGATGGCATCGATGAAGTAGAAGTATACCACTAGGAATAGGGCGGTGCCTACCAGGGATATTATTGACTTACTTCTGATCATTGTAGATAGCTTAGCAATGGCCATACCTATCAACGTGCATAAAAGCAGCGCTAGGGATACGGTGAATATGAAGCCGACCAGCTGGCAGATCAGTGCGCTTAAAGTAAACGGCTGAACTATGAAGTACACTATCATGGCAGGTAGGTATACAGGTATGGAGAAGGATACCGCCATAACTGCAATAGCTACGAACCTGGATATGATAATATCTCTAAAGCTTATTGGCATGGATAGGACAAGGTCGTTATCCTTTGCGTGGTACAGCATTCCCGGAGTAGCAAACACCGAGCAGAAAAAGCCCAGAAGTATTGTAAAGAATCCGAAGAATGGGAAGTACATCCAGCCTAAGTCTACGCTAAACAGCGGACTGCAGGTTGAGTGAGCAAAGAATACGAAGAAGCCGCCCATTACGCCGTAGACTAAAAGCACGTAGAACGCTATGTAGCCGATGGTCTGAGATTTAGTTCTAGCCTTGTTCTTCTTCTGGCTTATTAAAAAGCCTCTAAGAAGCTCGTTTAATTGCTTTTTTATCAGTACCTTTAACATTAGTTATCACCGCCATCGTCAAGATCAAGGAATACTTCTTCTAAGGACTCATCGCCCTTTACCTCTTCCATAGTTCCAACCTTTATTAGCTTTCCGCCCTTGATAATTGCTACCTTGTCGCAAAGCTTTTCTGCAACCTCAAGAACGTGAGTTGAGAAGAAGATTGCGCCTCCTTCATCGCAGAAATCCCTCATCATCTGCTTTAGCAGGTGGCTAGCCTTAGGATCTAGGCCTACGAAAGGCTCGTCCATAAGGATTAGCTTAGGTGAGTGAATCCATGCGGAGATAAGGGCAAGCTTTTGTCTCATACCGTGGGAGTACTCGGAGATAACCTTGTTAAGGTCGTCATATATTTCAAATGCCTTGGCATACTTTTCAATCCTCTCGTATCTCTCCTGGCCTATGCCGTAGATGTCTGCCACAAAGTTTAGATACTTTATGCCAGTCATGAAGTCATAAAGGTCAGGGTTATCTGGAATGTATGCCAGGTCCCTTTTGCAGATTAAAGGTTCATCCTGGATGGAGTGACCGTTTATTAATATCTCCCCATTATCGAAGTCGTGGATGCCAACGCAAGCCTTTAGTGTTGTGGTCTTGCCTGCACCGTTGTGGCCGATGAAACCGAAGATTTCCCCCTGGTTAATCTCTAGGCTTAGGTCGTCAACCGCCTTCTTTTCCCCAAACGTCTTAGTTAAGTTTGTAATTTTTAGCATCATTTTCCTCCTTTTGAATATGTATTCTTAAAATGCTGTAGATGATTCTTGATGTTTTCCATCACCTTTTCTTCAACCTCAGGCTGCCTGTCTATCAGGGAGATTAAAACCGTGACAGGAGCTGTAAACTCAAAGGCAAGAACCCCTGGGTCCAGGTCCTTAATCTTTCCTTCGCGTATTAGGTGCTGGATGATATCCCTGTTCACCTTTGCTGTATCCAGTATGAAGTGCTTGGTGGCAAGCTTGTTGAAGGTGCCGTTTCTAAACTGCTCTATGGTGATCAGTTTTCTCACCTTTTTAATCACTGGATCGTGGATGGTGAACTGAAGCCTCTTAAAGGACATGTCGATGAACTCATCCACATCCTTTGGAAGGCTACCAGCGTTAAACCTTGCTCCGTAGTAGTCCTCTATTGTATTTAGAAGCTCATCAAGGATGGCCTCTTTACCCTTGAAATAGTGGTAAAGGGCAGGGCCTTTAACGCCTACGTATTCACCAATTTCATCTACACCTACCGCATCAAAGCCCTTTTCAGAGAAAAGAGTTAGAGCGGCATCTAGGATTTCCTGTTTCTTTGACATAATATTTCTCCTAATGAAAAGTATAATTTAACGAGCGTTAAATGTCAATTTTTTTGTTTCTTTTTCCACTAGCTGGGTATATATGTAAAGATGACAATTTAGGAGGAATACCATTGATATATGATAACGTACTAGAGGCCATGGGAAATACACCGATCATCAGGCTTAGAAACATGGTGAAAGGGGATATGGCCGAGATATTAGTAAAGTTTGAAGGAGTAAACATCGGAGGATCAATTAAGACTAGAACAGCCTTCAACATGATCTCCCAGGCAGAGGCAAGAGGAGACATAGATAAGGACACCATCATAGTTGAACCTACCAGCGGAAACCAGGGCATAGGCCTTGCTCTAATTGGAGCAGTAAAGGGCTACAAGGTTAGAATCATCATGCCTGACTCCGTATCCGAGGAGAGAAGAAAGCTGATAGAGGCTTACGGCGCAGAGCTTGTATTAATCCACGATGAGGGAGACATCGGCGAGTGCATCTACAGGTGCCTTAGAATGGCCCTTCAGATGCAAAACGAAGATCCAAAGGTATGGGTACCAGAGCAGTTCTCCAACAAGGATAACCCTGCAATCCACAGAAGCCAGACAGGAAAAGAAATCCTAGAACAGGTAGAAAAGCCTATTCACGGATTCTGCTCAGGCATAGGAACTGGCGGAACACTTACAGGAATTGGTGAGACATTAAAGGAAAAGTATCCAGATATACAGATTATGGCGGTAGAGCCAGAAAACGCAGCCATCCTTTCAGGAGGAGAGATAGGAAGTCACCTTCAGATGGGAATTGGAGATGGCCTTATCCCTAAGAACCTTAACCAGAAGATCTACGACGATATCTGCGTAATCTCAGATAAGGAAGCCCTAGATACTACTAGAAGGCTTATGAGGGAAGAAGGCATCATGTGCGGAATATCTTCAGGAAGCAACGTTGCAGCAGCCCTAAGGCTTGCAAGAAAGCTGGGCAAGGGAAAGACTGTTGTTACAATCCTTCCAGACACAGCAGAAAGATACTATTCAACACCGCTGTTTGATCTATAGGTATATTATGTATATAGAAAAGGAACTACCGATAGAGGTTAGTCCCTTAGGTTTGTAGTAAACCGCCTAGCAGGACATTAGGCGGTTTATTTATTGCTGTGAAATATATCGTAGCAAATTTTTACAGTCATTATTACTAACAAAACGCCGAAATAAAAACCTACAAAACACCGAAAATAAAGTTTACAAAACACCGAAAGTATGCTAGTATGTAGCCATGGAAAAGAAATATATAAACAGATTAATAGAAAAAGAACTAAATAGAAAACTTAAATCATCGGGTTGTGTTTTGGTTACAGGTCCAAAGTTTTGTGGCAAAACAACGATGTGCGAGCAACACGCAAAATCTACAGTGGCTTTAAAAACAACCAATTCTATCCAATTGGCTAAAGCAGAACCAAGTGCTGCCTTAATAGGTGAAAAACCACACCTAATTGATGAATGGCAAAAGGCCCCTGAGATTTGGAATGAAATCAAGAACGATCTAGACAAGGATTATCAGTTTGGCAAGTACATTATTACAGGAAGTACCACCCCTATAGATGAAAAGCAGATTCAGCATTCTGGCGCAGGAAGAATTTCAACGTTAGAGTTAAGACCATTTACATTACTAGAATCAGGGGAGTCAACTGGCGCGGTTTCATTGCTATCGCTTTCACAAGGAGAAAAAGTACCAACAATATTTGCCGAAGATAACAAAGTGTCTTTAGTTGATATTGCACATTTGATATGCAGGGGTGGATGGCCAATAGCCACTTTGGCAGATAAAGAGTATGCAATCGATGTAACCAGAAACTATTATCAAGGGCTATTTCGCATAGAAGATGAAAGCGATGATTTTGCATATTTCTTAAAGAACAAGGATATTAACCTTTTGACTAATATTCTGAAATCTTATGCAAGAAATGTATCAACGCAAGCTAACAAGCGAAATATGATAAAGGATATCCTTAAAGGTGGTGAAAGAGAAAAGCTAGATGAAGACACCTTTAATAAATATGTCGATGTATTGAAAAAGCTATTCATCATATATGACCTTCCTGCATCTAATTTTAACTTGAGATCTTCAGCTACAGTGAGAGTTGCACCAACACATCATTTTGTTGATACTTCTATCGCATTAGCCGCTTTGGATATATTGCCTGAGGATTTATTGAATGACTTAAACTCTTTCGGACTATTCTTTGAAGATATGGCTCTTAGGGATTTGTCCGTATATGCATCAGCAAATCATGCAAGAATAAAGCACTATAGAGATAGCTCGGGGCAAGAGGTAGATGCAATAGTCGAATTTGATAACGGCGACTTCGGTTTAATCGAGGTAAAGATTGCGAGCGATGAGAATATTTGTGAAGGCATTAAATCATTAAATAGATTTGAAGCAAAATTAAATGAGCAGCAAAAGGAACACTTGAAATTCAAAATGATTCTTACTAGTCACGGCGCATGTTATCATAAAGATGGAGTCAACGTAGTGCCAATTACAATGTTGAAGGATTAATTTGAAATAATAGAATGGATAGAGTATGTACAATATTTATTTAACAGATGAAGATCTTAAAGTTGGTTCTAACTATTTAGTGATTGCGCTAATAAATGAGGCTGCCAATGAAGACATAATATGTTTTCTAAAGAACTTATTAGAAGGTGTAGGTAGTGGATATAATTATACCAACTGCTACTTTTGGAATGAACTAGATGATTTTGATAAAAATCAAACACCTTTCTTTGATGGCTTAGCAATAGAAAATGAAAATGGCGAGGAGTATATCGCCTCATTAAAAGAAGTTGCTTCTTATTTGGAAATATTACAAAGCAGGATGACTTTGAATAATGAAGAAACCCATCTTATGGAACAACTTATTAGCGAACTATTAAATGTAGGAAATGCCAACTAATAGCAAATAATTGCTTATAGCATATAAACATCTAAAAAGCCCTTGGAATAACACGGTTCCAGGGGCTTTTGATTGTTCCTAGATTCGATTCTTATGCACTTATGAAAATAAGTATGAAGGAGAGGTCTAACGCCTCTCCCACAAGTATTATTTTAATATATCCATATATTAGCCTCACTTAGTGACTCAAGTATCTGAACAACGGTTTTGCCGTGAACATTAATGTTTATTAGTTCATCAATTGTTTTTACATCTATAGGGTCTTTGTAAAATTCACAGAATGAAATACTGTATTCTGAACCGTCTGGATAGTATGTGATGGAATACATTTTATTGTTATATTTGAATTCAATTTCGCGTCCATGCTTAATATATTCAATTAAGTCATATTTTTTCATTTCTTTACCTTTTTATCCTTTCCACGGTCAATATTACCGTCCTCATCTAGCTTTACATCATGTTCGTGAGGAACATTTGGATGAGTCTTAGAATTTCCATGATCAGTGTAGTCAATATCCAAATAAGGTTCGCCCTTTTCGTCAAAATAGCGCTCGGTAGTTAATTCACCATCCTTGTAATTTTGGTCGACAGAGTTTGGCTTTCCACGATCAGGCATTTTGTGTAGGTCATCGACTTTCGTCACACTATCGACTTTTTTAACAGAACTAGAACCTGCGGGATTATAATCCTTACCGTTTACTGGAGATGAAGAAGGAGTATCAAATTTGCTTCCTGATGTTCCCTCGTATAAGCCACTAATGCCCTTACTCATTTCGCTTCCCTCCTTCAAAATACTTTGCAGTACTTCCCTTAAAGGAAAGGATACGTATCCCTGATGACTTTAGTACATTGAAACATGGGTAATTTGCTGATCCATATACTATAATGGTATGCGGGTGCAATGTATCAATCATTTTTATCAACCCACATTCGAAGCGCTTTCTATCAACTATTTTCTTGGGGCTTCCACCGACGGTACCAATGGCCACAATACTATGCTGTGGAATGCCTAGGAAGCAGTATCGATATGTTTCAGATGAGCCCCAACGAACATTGTTTATGACATTAATTCCATTTTGACCAAACCAATATCCTAGAAGACGCATTCTATAGGTTGCATATATCTTTATGGCTTCTGGGAAATCTTGATAGGTAGAATAATCAGGAGTAATTATTCCAGAAAAATGTCTCAATATCTTTAAAGCTCTTTTTGGATAAACCCAAATGTTGCTCTGATAATATGATTTATCAAACTTTTCATCGTCGATATAGAAACATACAAAAGCATCTACTTTGAAATCTTTTCGTTTTGCTTTCATGGATTGGGAATAAATATGTTGAGCCTCTTCCCAAGTTATGATATCACTCGGCAAATTTGTTGCGGTTGTTGGACAAAATGGTATATCATACTCGCAGAATTGAGCGCCCTCGGCCATAAATGCATTCCATACATCTTTGCAGCCAGATCGTATTATTTTGTTTGACATAAAATGCCCTTTCTTTGTGCTTACTACAGGGCATGATGCACGATATAAAGATTTACCCTGAAGCTAATCACTCAGCATCTCATGTCAAATATACCGAATTATGAGTAGGGATACTGACGATTAGATAAAAAACTATTAGTGAAGAATTGACTTTATGAATTTTTTTTATTACAATACTATTACCGAATTATGAGTAGAGATACTCATCAAAAGGCATTACTTCTATTATTAGCAGTAGTGCCCTTTTTATTTCCGACAAACATAGTTGTGCTGAATAGCAACTTAATCGTTAATAAAACAATCAATAGCAGCCTTGGCATTTTCATCAACAGTGTTAGCACTTATGGATGACTTGACCACGTTATAAAGTTTGTTTATATAGGAGTCATAGGCCTGAGGTAATTCTGGAGAAATGCAACACACCTTTGACTTCTTTTCATAGTCAGTAATCATAAAGATTTCTGTTCCAAAAAAATCCTTTTCTCCATCGTTTAAAACAACTTTCACAATATAGATTGTATTGTGATCATCTAATTTAAGTGAATAGAAATCTCCCCATGTCTTTTGATAATCATACACACCATATTTAAATGGTGATTTATAAGTTTTTCTATCAGAAATACCCGTAATGATAGAAAAAGGTGAAGGAAGATTATCAACTATGGTTTCCTCATCACATTTGATTTCTATTTTATTGATGAAATCTGTTAATGAGTCACTTTTCCAGTGGAGATCATCGGACTCTGTTTTACTAATCAAGTAATCTAAAAGATGCAAACAATATTTTTCGTTTTTTGAACAAGTGGCATAATTAATAGTAGAGAGAGCCTCTACGCTAATTCCGAACGATGTTGCTGCCGCAAGTAGAAAATCTATGCCAGGAATGGATTTGTTTTCGGGTTTTCTTAAACGAGAATAGTAACCTTTACTTAGACCTGC
The DNA here is from genome assembly GCA_024403135.1 of Clostridia bacterium. GTDB lineage: Bacteria > Bacillota > Clostridia > Peptostreptococcales > Anaerovoracaceae > JAKSSK01. Next base: position 21,826 of record JAKSSK010000009.1, on the reverse strand, counting down.
ATATTCTTCTAAAATACTTGCTTTGATATTCGTTGCTTTTAGGAAATATTCCATATTTGACAGGAAGTATTCTTTATTAAATTTCATAATGTCATCCTCCACAATAGCATCTATGATAAATATAACACGTTATTATTTATAAGTCAATAACGACTTATAAATAAAAAATGAAAAAATAATATTTTTTTTACAAACGGTTTTATTTTATCATTCTACTCTTGTTTGACGAATAATCGAAATAGCGCTAACGAATATCTTGAGAAATATGGCATAAGAAGTGTCAATTACGTATATAGAAAAGGAACTATAGCCCTTATTTGGTTTATAATGAACCGCCTAACTGAACATTAGGCGGTTTTTTCATTGCCATTTGCACTCGCCCCTTCTGACAACATCTGTGATATAATATAGCCATGAAGAGGATAACATTAGGCATATTCGCCCATGTGGATAGTGGAAAGACTACCCTGACTGAGGCGATGCTGTACAGTACAAACTCAATACGAAAGCTGGGCCGTGTGGACCACAAGGACTCCTTCTTAGATACGGATGAGCAGGAAAGAGCTAGAGGAATAACCATATATTCCAAGATGGCCATAATGGAGACGGAGAATGCCCAGTTTACCCTAGTGGATACACCAGGCCACGTAGACTTTAGCCTTGAGGCTGAAAGGACCATGGCCATTTTAGACTACGCACTTTTAGTAATAGACGGTAAGGATGGGGTAACAAGCCACACCAAGACCTTGCTAGATTTAATAGAAAAGTACAAGATTCCTACCTTTATATTCGTAAACAAGATGGATATGGAAGGGGCAAAGAGAGAGGTAAAACTTGAAAAGGCTGTAGATGTTTTAGACACGGAAGCCGTTGCCATGGCATCAGAAGAACTGATGGATAAATATCTTAAGGGAGATATGAAAGAAAGGGATATAGGTAAGGCCATCAAGGAGAGAAAGCTTTATCCTTGCTTTTACGGCTCCGCTCTTAAACTCCAGGGCATATCTGAACTAATTTCTGGCCTGGAAAGACTGACCTTAGAGCCAGAAGAAAAGGACGAATTTGGCGCCAAGGTATTCAAGATAGGTAGGGATAAGGATACAAGGCTAACATATATGAAGATAACCGGCGGAAGCCTTAAGGTTAGAGACGACATTGGCCAGAAGGTAAGCGCTATCAGGCTTTACTCAGGAGAAAAGTATGAGAACATTCCTGAGGCATTCCAGGGCCAGGTTGTGGCAGTAACTGGCCTAGAGAATACATATGTAGGAATGGGCCTAGGCTTTGAAGAGGAAGAGAGAACTAGCCTTACGCCGGTATTCACATACAAGGTGAAGACGGCTGAAGACGTATTCATAGCATTTAATAAACTAAAGGCCCTTGAAGAGGAGGACCCTAGCCTTAACGTAAGGATGAGAAATGAAAGCATCCTGGTTGACGTGATGGGAGAAATCCAGCTGGACGTACTTAAGGAAAGGCTGGACTTTGAACTATCCTTTGAAGAGGGAGACATAATATACAAGGAGAGCATATTAGAGCCGGTGGAAGGCGTAGGCCACTACGAACCGCTGAAGCACTACGCAGAGGTTCATCTACTGCTTGAACCAGGTGATGGGCTATCCTTTGGATCCCTATGCAAAGAGGATGATCTAGATAGAAACTGGCAGAGGCTAATACTAACGCATCTTATGGAAAAGCAGCACCTGGGAGTGCTTACTGGCTCTGCCATAGACAACATGAAGATATCTATACTTTCTGGTAAGGCGCACCTAAAGCACACTGAAGGCGGAGACTTTAGGCAGGCTACGTACAGGGCTGTGAGAAACGGCCTGATGAAGGCAAAGAGCGTTCTACTGGAGCCTTACTACGACTTCACCATCTCTGTTCCTACCCAAAATGTGGGAAGGGCAATGACAGACGTCAAGAACATGGGAGGAGAGTGCATCCTAACTTCAGAAGGAGAGCTATCTGGTAGCTGCCCTGTTAGAACTATGGCATTCTACCAAAAGACCCTGACCGCATACACAAAGGGTAAGGGCATCCTATCCACCAAGCTAAAGGGATATTTTCCTTCTAAGGACCAGGAGAAGATTGTGACGGAAATGGGATACGATGCAGAAAGGGATTTGGAAAACTCTGCAGACAGCATCTTCTGTAGCCACGGCGCAGGTGTTAATATTAGGTGGGATCAGGTGGAAGACTACATGCACCTACCGTACTCCTTAAAGGAAGAAAAGAAGGATTCATCTAATGACAAATCAGAAAAGGATCTAAACAAGATCTTTGAGATGACCTACGGAAAACCTAAAGAGAGGCGGTTTATAGACAGGAAGGTTATAACCCCTGAAAAGGCGGACATAGATATGTCCATAAAGGATGAGTTTCTGATAGTAGACGGATACAACATAATCTTCGCATCCCAGTTAAAGGAACTATCCTTAGATAGCGCAAGAGAGGCACTTTTAGAGATACTTTCAAACTACCAGGGCTTTAAGAAGAACAGGATACTGGTGGTTTTCGATAGCTACAAAGTGAAAGGTGCCATCGAAAACATATCCAAGCAGGGAGAAATTGAGGTGGCCTTCACCAAGGAAGGAGAGACTGCAGATACCTTTATAGAAAAGTACACCTACCAGTTTAGGAAGGAGTACGCTATTAAGGTTGCAACCTCCGATGCCTTAGAGCAAAACTCTATCCTGGCTCACGGGGCTATGAGAATGTCCGCTAGAGAGCTATTAGAGGATATTAAGGAGACCAACGTAAAGATTGAGGAGATAATTAAGGCTAACAATATGGCTAACTCCAGAAACAGAATATCTATTGAAGCATTCGAAAAAAGGGACGATTAATTCGTCCCTATTCTTTATCCTTTTCCTTATATATTAACTTTGCACCGGTAAAGTTTTTGTTACCTGTAACGGTGTTGTCCATGATTCTCTGCAGTCTAGGATTGAACTCCTGCTGCCTTTGTCTAACCTTCTGCTCGTAAGGTGTAAGCTCGGATATCTTCTTTATATGCTTTCGCACAGGCTTTGGTACAAATGGCAAGTAGATAAGTGGAGAAACCACTACGCTCTCTACGATTATCCATAGGAATGCAAGGCCAACAAGCTGACCGTCGGTCAAGGTCTTGTATCCTGACAGGATTATTACGCTAAGCCCAATAATATATACAAGCATTGTGACGCAGGTCTTTTCAAGGATGTTGACCACCTTGCCAAGCTCTTCGTCAAGCCATTCATCCTTCTTTCTCTTAAAGAAGAAGCTGGCCCCTCTAAACTGAGAGTTTGCTAGGTACAGGCACTGTTTCCAGTCGTCCATGCATACAGGTTCCTTTGGAATTACTGTTGGAGCAAACTCGTCCTTTGTCTCGTTATAGTAGATCTCGGCTTGGACTAGTGCGCCTTCGCCCATGACCTTCATCACGTACTTTTCGTCTGTCTCGCCGTCAATAACCAGCTGCTCGCCCTCTTTTAGCATTATAGGCTCATCGTTTAAGGTAACCACAGCGTAGCCCTTTGCACAGTAGAAGCAGAAGCTGTTCTTTTGGAAAGAACCTGCCTTGTTAAGCACAACTGGCGTAGGCTCATTGGTTAAAGGAATATATGTTAGAAAACCTTCGTTTCCCTTTAATGTCATTAAGTTGTAGTCGGTAATCTTACCGAAGCTCTTAGTCTTGAAAGCTCCGTCGAAGCGATCCTGCTCGTACTGTTTTAGCCTTGCAACCCTTTCATCTTGGTGGGCCAAAACCACTTCACCCTCGAGTACCATCAGTACTCTGTTGAAGTCTAAAAGCTTTGAAAAGTTAGACTCTTCCTTTTCGCAGGTAGCTGTGCTAAGCCTGTAGATGAAGCTTCTTTCCAGGTAATTACCGTCCTTAGGATAGATGGCAAGCTGCTTGGTAGTGCCGCCTGTCCACTTGCTAATATTCATGTCGCTTTCGCGGTATACAATATGTTCCATAAGTTTCCCTTTCTTTTGCTAGAGTATACCATAGGAAGTGCTAAAGGTCAAAGCACTTGCTTGTATTTTCCCCTAATTTATGGTAGAATACAAAGGAATATATAAGGAGGATTTTATGGCTAGAAAAGATGGATATAGACTAAAGGACTGCAGTCCTTTCTACGAAATGGTCCCAAATATTATGCCGGAAAGAGTAGATGCCACAAACTACTTCGAGCAAGATGTAGACTTTGAAGCTATACAAAGCTACGTAAACGAATGTAGACAAAAGGGCATCAATATGCTTCACATGAGCATAGTCATTGCGGCACTTGCTAGAACGACAGCGAGAAATCCAAATTTAAACAGATTCGTAATGAACAAGAAGATTTACGGAAGAAATCACCTGTGCGCATGCTTCGTTTCACTAAACGGAGACAAGTCAGATGAGACCGTAAACAAGGTATATTTCAACCTTGACGATGACATCTTTCAGATAAATGAAAAGGTACAAAAGGCTGTGGAGGTAGCAAAGAGCGTAGAAGGCGAAAACTCCATGGACAAGATCTTGAAGAAGGTAATGAAGCTGGGCGGCCTGGTTTCTGCAGGGGTAAGCTTTATTAAGTGGGTAGACAAGCACTTCGGCCTACCATTCTCAGTGGTAGACGCAAGCCCGTTCCACGCATCATTCTTCGTAACAAACCTAGCATCCCTTAGATTCGGTCCGGTTTACCACCACATATATAACTTCGGTACAGTGGGAATGTTCGTTGCTATGGGTACCCCAGAAAAGAAGCTATACAAGGCTGGTGGCGAGATCAAGGAAAAGAAAGTTCAAACTCTTAAGATGAGTACTGACGAGAGAATCGCTGATGGATACTACTTTGCAAGATGCTTTAAGGAAATCAACAAGTACCTAAAGAATCCTAAGCTGTTAGAGGAAAAACCAGTTGATGCTGTTTATGATCCTAACATCAAGAAGAAGAATCCAAAGTTCATTGTAAGGTAATATTATGGATAGAAAAGAATTGGCAAAGATGCTATCTAGCCGCGGCTTTAACTGCTGCCAGGCGGTAGCATGCAGTTTTTGCAATGTTATGGGTGAAGACCCAATACACGTATTTAAGATGGCAGAGGCCTTTGGACACGGAATGGGAACCATGGGAACGTGCGGCGCGGTAAGCGCTATGGCTATGGTAGCCGGCATGAAGCTTTCCGATGGAAACCTAGACCACCCAATGTCAAGGGGAAACTGCTATACAATGATGCAGCTGATGATAGGCGCCTTCCTAGAGAAGAACGGCTCCATCGTCTGCAGAGAATTAAAAGGAGTGGACACTGGAAAGCCACTTAGAAGCTGTGAAGGGTGCATCCAGGATGCAGTAGAGATACTGGATAAATGCTTACTAGGAATAGAATGAACTGTTTAAGCGGTTCATTTCTTAATTAAGGGTAATTGAAATGTTTAAGAAGAGAATATTAATATTAATTACAATATGTGTCATGGCATTTACCACAGCCATGCCGGCATTTGCTTCGGACGTATCATACTACGCTTTGGGAGATAGCATTGCTGCAGGAACAAAGAATCTGGATCACATCATCAACCTTCCAGAGGTGGACAACCCAGGATTCAGAAACTTTTTAAAGTTTAAAAATGGAGTGAAGAATACGGATGTCTACGCAGTGCCAAATTCCTTTGTGTACAGGATTGCTACTGCCATAGATGCAAATGAGGAGACCAGTTTCAATGGTGCCTTTGAAGGTGCAAGAGCCAAAAACCTATGCGAGATATTTGGTCTTCCTGTATATCCAGGTGATAGCTACTGCAAAGATCTATACACCAGAGCTCAAGACCTTTGCTCGGGCATGGGATATACAAAGATTTTAAAGAAGGTAAATGTTAAACTATACAAGGAAGGACTAAAGCGGGCGAATATAATAACCATAGAGTGTGGTGAAAACGATATTGCAGCCTTCATAGCGGATAACTACGATGAGGTAATATGTGCTGTAGCTAAGTCCATGCTAAAGGTAAAGGGCTCCGTGGCCATGATAGCCCGCTTCGCAGAAGACTATATATCCATGAGCCAGCTTGTGGCTAAGGGCCAAGACGCTTCTAGCGCTAAAGCAAAGGTTGCAGAAGATGTGCTAAACATGAAGAACAAGGGACTGGACACCGAGGTGCTAGAGCAGTCTATCAATGATGTAATCTACCGCCAAGTCAAGATAAATGAGTACTACCTTGAAACCCTTATTGAATATATTCGGGAGGTAAATCCTGATGCAAAGCTTGCCATATCCACAGTTGTAAATCCATATAAGGATGCTCACTTTGGAAGCATGCAGGCAGCCCAGGTAGTCATAGATACCATGGGAACCTTTGCGCAAAGGGGTATAAATGAGATGAACAGATTCCTAATGGATAATAGCGAAAAGTATGGCTATGTAGTGGCAGACATTACGGCAATTAGCCTTAATCCACCAAAGGACGAAAATGGCGCAAGCTACCTGTTCCATCCTAATGGCCAGGGACAGGAATCCATAAAGGACGCATTCCTAAGTGCAATTGAATAAAGTACAAGCCTCCCGTTTGGGAGGCTTTTAAATTACAGTAGCTTTAATAGTTCGTCAATTTCTTCCTTAGTAGTGCCAAAGCCTGTGCAGAATCTAATTGAGATGTGTTCATCGTCTATCTGCTTCCATACTTCGTAAAGAACCTTCTGTTGAAGTTCTTCGTGCTGCTTCATAGTAACTATTGGAAAGATCTGGTTGGTAACTGAGTTACCTACGAATTCATAACCCTTCTTTAGAAGTTCATCCTTTAGGTAGTTGGCCATATCGTTTTCCTGCTTAGCCAGCTTGTACCATAGGCAATCATCTCCGCCTTCAAGTAGAGCTTGGAACTGTACTCCAAGAAGTCTACCCTTAGCAAGAAGGTTGTTGTGTCTCTTGATCATGAATCTGAAATCTTTATCTAGTTCTTCGTTTACGAATACTAAAGCTTCACCCATCAGGATACCGTTCTTAGTACCACCGATATAGAATACGTCAACTAGGTTTGCAATGTCCTGGATAGTTAGGTCGTTGCCAGGAGCAGTAAGTGCTGCGCCAAGCCTTGCACCATCTAGGTATAGGTAAAGGTCGTGGGAGTGGCAGTATTCTGAGATAGCTGTAAGTTCAGCCTTTGAGTAGATAGTACCAAGTTCAGTAGTGTTTGAAATGTATACCATCTTAGGGAATACTGTGTGCTCGTCTTCGAATTCCTTTACTAGTCCATCGATCATATCTACAGTAAGCTTACCGTCTTCTGTAGGCTGGATTATTACTCTGTGGCCAGTAGCTTCTACAGCACCAGTTTCATGTCTGTAGATGTGACCTGTCTTTGGAGCAATTACGCCTTGCCATGGTTTTAATAGCTGAGCAATGGTAATTACATTTGTAGGTGTTCCGCCAACCATGAAATGAACGTGTGCGTTAGGTTTTTGGATTAGCTGTCTGATTGTGTCTTTTGCCTTTTCGCAATATGGGTCATCGCCATATCCGCAGGTGTTATCAAAGTTTGTTTCTTCTAAAGCCTTTAAAATCTTCGGATGTGCTCCTTGGCCGTAGTCGTTCATGAAAAATAGCATAATGTCCTCCTTATTTAAGCATATGTATTAGCTCTTCAAAATCTTTTTCATTCCAAAGCTGTGGAGTAGGGTAGACAGGGTTTCCTTCCTTCATAGCCCAGGCTACCATCTGAGGAATGTCCTCGTCTTTTATCTCTGGGAACGTGGTAGGTATTCCCATCTTTTCGTTTGTATCTTCAATCCAGCTGATGAAGCTTTCTGCAAGCTGAGAAATGCTCTTTCCCTGCATGCCGCAAGCATCGGCTAAAACTGCAAGCTTTCCTTCAGCATCTTTTCCATACTTTCTAAGAACCTTAGGAAGTATTACCGCCATAGCAAGGCCGTGATCTAGGCCATATAGGCCGCTTAAGGTGTGGCCGATAGCATGTACGTAGCCTACGCAGCCTCTTGTGAAACTTCTTCCTGCGTAGAATGCTGCAAACTGCATGCACTCCCTAGCATCAAGGTTATCTCCATCCTCGAAGGCCGCCAGGATGTTATCGTGGATAAGCTTTACCGCCTTAACTGCGTATTCATCTTCCAGCTTAGTGTTGTACTTTGCGTTGGTGAAGCTTTCTACAGCGTGGCAAAGGGCATCCATTCCTGTCTGGGCCGTAACCTTTGGAGGTAGTCCTCTGGTAAGCTCAGGATAAAGCACCGCGTACGATGGCATCAGCTTTGGATCTGAAATTGAAGCCTTGTGATGAGTTGCGCTTTCAGTAATTACAGCTGCGATGGTGGTCTCTGAACCTGTTCCAGAAGTGGTAGGTACAGCGTAGATGGTAGGAACTTTATGTCTTACCTTTAGTAGGCCCTGCAGGTTCCTTACTGACTTACCCTGGTTTACGCTTAGGGCAGCTACCGCCTTTCCTAGATCCATAGGGCTTCCGCCTCCAAAGAGGATGAAGCAGTCTGAACCTGAATCCAGGTATTCCGTTAGACCTGCCATAGCTTCGGTGTCCGTAGGATTGGCTGATACATCTTTAAAAACGGTGTAATTAAGGCCTCTTTCATCAAGGACTTTTAGAAGCTCATCTAACATTCCTCTTTTAAAAATATTGGGACCTGTAACTATGAAAGGATGCTTTTCATCATTCTTTTTTATTGTCAGCGCTAGTCTTTCAAAAACGTTGTCTCCAGAGATAACTTTTGGGGTTTTCCAGGGCAGTGCGCCCATGGCAACCTTCATGACTAGCTGAAATGTTTTGGCATAATATTTGTTCATTATATCCTCCAAGGTAAGTATACCACAAAAGTGTTGAAGATGAGCAAGTTTTGTCGTATTATTATCTTGGATAAATTTGAGGACGGGGAGAAGATATGGAAGTATTTTACCGTATAGTCGCTCTGCTAGGCGGACTTGCCATGTTCCTTTACGGAATGAGGGTAATGGGCGATGGCCTAAAGGCCTGCTCAGGTACGGCAATGAGAACCGCGCTAGGCAAGGTGACTAACAAACCTTTCATGGGCTTTTTACTAGGCGTATTCGTAACTTGCCTAATTCAAAGCTCTACCGCAACAATCGTTCTTACTGTAGGGCTTGTAGGTGCAGGGCTTTTAACTTTTAAACAATCTATTGGAATCGTACTTGGAGCCAATGTGGGAACAGCAATTACCGCTCAGATCATTAGACTGATGGATATTAGCTCAGATGCTAGTGGAATCATCTACTTCTTTAAGGCAGATAACCTAGCACCTATGGCGCTGATCATCGGAATGGTAATAATCATGACGGCAAAGAAAAACGCAAAGCTAAACGCAGGAAATATCTGCGCCGGTTTTGGTATCCTTTTCATGGGACTGATCTTCATGAGCCAGGCGGTTTCATCGCTAGGAGATGGACTAAGCAATCTGCTTATGGCCTTTGAGGACAACTACGCCCTAGGCTTCTTAGCAGGTGTGGGAGTTACAGGAGTAGTTCAAAGTTCATCTGCAGTAGTAGGTATAATTCAGACCTTTGCCAGCTCCGTAGGTGTATCCGTAAAGGGAATCTTTGCAGTAATCATCGGAGTAAACATTGGCGACTGCCTAACTACATATATAATTTCAAGAATTGGAGCAACACCGGTTCAAATTAGAACGGCGGTAGTTCACGTAATATATAACATCTTTGCGGCAGTTTTAGTAATACTGGGAATCATAGTATTTAAATCTACAGGCATCATCTCGGATGAGCTATGGGTTAAGACTTTAAACTCAGGTGGCGTAGCAAACATGCACGGTATCTTTAGACTTGTGCCAGCAGTTCTACTACTTCCTTGCGCAGGAATCTTTGAAAAGCTTGCCATCAAGATCGTGCCAGACAAGGGTGAACCTAATGAACACCACAGGCTTACTGAAATGCTTGCAGGTCTAGACGATAGACTTATGAAGACTCCAGCCTTAGCCCTAGAGCAGGTAGACAACATCATCAATACAATGGCTAAGCTTTCAAGGGAGATCTTTGAAGAGGCTGTAAAGCAGGTCTATGAATACAATGACCACAGAAACCAGAAGATAGATAAGAAGGAGACCATCCTAGACGAGGTTGCAGATAGAGCAAACCACTACCTGGTATCCATCTCACCATACATTTCAACGGAAAAGCTTCACGAACTTCAGAACTTACAGGTTAAATCTGTAATCTGTTTTGAAAGAATAGGGGACCTGGCCGTAAACATCAACACGGCGGTAAATACCCTAAGGGCAAGCGACAGCACAATTTCAGCTGATGCGTACGCTGAGCTAGAAGTTGCCATCGATGCCATCTATGAGATCTTGGATTTAACCATAAAGGCATACGAGGAGGACAGCGTTGAGATAGCCAAGAGAATAGAGCCTCTTGAAGAGGTTATTGACGATATTATCGAGACCCTTGGCAATAGACACATTGCAAGGATGATCGAGGGAAGCTGCAATGCCCTTGCAGGCATCCACTACCAGAGCATATTACAAAATCTTGAGCACATTTCAGACAAGTGCTCGGATCTTGCAATATATATAATCGAGAAGACCGAAGAAGCCGTAGCAGGTATGGAACATAAGTACATCTACGACCTTCACAGGGCTAACGATGAGTTCTTCGAAACAGCATATAGACAAGGCTATGAGAAGTACTTTAACAAGCTAGAAAAATAGAGCAGATATCCATAAAGGAATTTGACTCGGGAGGACAAAAATGCAAAAACTTAATAAAGAAGAGAAGCACCTTCAGTGCATGCGCGAGATAAAGGCAACTTTAATCGTAGTAGCCATTTGCGCAGCATGGCACATAATCACTGCCTTTGCTTTAAACGGAAGCGGTAAATACTTCCTAGGCATGCCGGCGTGGTTTAGTGTTTCAGTATTTGGTACAATCGTACTAGCGATTGTGGGCGTAATATTCCTACTAAAGAAAGTATTCGTTGACTTCGAATACGAAGATGAAATGGAGGAAATATAGATGGCGCACAATCAAGTAATAATTTTAGCGATATTTATAGGTTACCTAGTATTAAACTTGGTAATAGGAATCTATTTCAGCAAACGTCAGGACAAGGCGTCAAGGCTATCCTCTGAAAAGAATTTCTTCATAGGCGGAAGAAATATGGGAGGACTGGTCCTTGCAATGACTACCATGGCAACTTACACATCTGTAAGTTCCTTCGTATCTGGTCCAGGTGCGGCAGGTCTAACTTATGGCTATGCTCAGGCCTGGGTAGCAGCAGTACAGGTGCCTGTAACATTCTTGGTGCTAGGCGTACTTGGTAACAAGCTGGCGCTGGTATCAAGGCGTACAGGAGCTGTAACAATTGCAGGATACTTAAAGGCTAGATACAAGAGCGATGCCCTAGTAATAGTGGTATCACTTCTAATGGTAGCTTTCTTCGTCGCACAGATGATTTCACAGTTTACAGGTGGTGCAACACTGATCTCATCAATCACTGGTCTAGACTATGTTAAGGCCATGCTGATCTTCGGTGCGGTAGTAATAGTGTACACATCAATAGGTGGATTTACGGCCGTTGCAATAACCGATGCAATCCAGGGAATTATCATGTGCATAGGAACATTCCTTTTCCTATTCTTCGTACTTAAAGTGGGCGGAGGACTGGCAGGAATCGACCAAGGACTTCAAGCAAATCTACCTGACGTATACGATAATCTAACAGCCGTTTACCAGCCGGGAACACTGCTTTCCTTCTGGGTACTGGTAGGCTTTGGTACCATAGGTCTTCCGCAGACTGCTGTAAGAGCTATGGGATTTAAGAGCACAAAGAGCCTTCACAAGGCTATGTTAATTGGAGCGATAACTTGTAGCTTCGTAATAGTTGGAATGCACCTTGCAGGTACATGGGCTGGAGCCTTAGTAGACACAGCTGACCTTCCAACTTCAGACTACTTCGTTCCATATATAGTTCAAAAGATAATGCCTGTAGGGGTAGCAGGAATCTTCCTAGCAGCACCTATGGCAGCGGTAATGTCAACTGTAGACTCAATCCTAATCCTTGCTACAGCAGCAATCATCAAGGACCTATGGAAGACTTATCTAGTAAAGGACGAAAAGAAATATCAAAAGAACGTTAAGAAGGTAAGCGTAATCTTAACCTTCGCCTTAGGCGTAGTAACAATGATCCTTGCAATGGATCCGCCTGAGATAATTTTCTTCCTAAATCTATTCGCATTTGGCGGACTGGAATGTACATTCTTCTGGCCTCTTGTTGGCGGCCTATTCTGGAAGAAGGGTACAGGAAGAGCGGCAGTTCTAAGTGCAGTATTTGCAACAGCAACATACATCTTCTGCTACTATAACGTAGCTGTAGCAGGAATAAACGCAGTTGTGTGGGGTCTAATAGCAGGCGGAATGGTTTACCTGGTAGCAGGCCTAATAGATTCAAAGAAGCATCCACTGGACAATGAAATATTAGAGAAATGCTTTTAATGTAAAGAGGCTCACAGGAGCCTCTTTTGTTCTATTTTTGGGAGTAAAGGGAGAATACAATTGTATGTATGAAAGGAGATGATTTGCATGACTAACAAGGACAAAGAATATGAGGCATCTAGGTATTCAAAGGAAACAGTAGAAGCTATGGAGGAAGCTCTTACGATTACAGAAGATAAGGAAGAACCTAAAGAAGCGTTAGAGTAAGCACGAAAAAAAGGACTCGAATCATCGAGTCCTTTTGTGTTTTTTCTGTGAGAAAAAGGAACCGTCCCTTTTTCTTATTTCCAGAAGTCTGTTTCCTGAGTGATGCCGATATCGCTAGCCTTGAATACAGGGTTCTTTCCTTCTTTCTTTTGCTTCAGGTAGTCGTCTAAGCACTTAACTGAAATTCCGCCTAAGATTAGGATTGCAGGTAAGTTGCATAGTACCATTGAAGCTTGACATAGGTCTGCTAAGTCCCAAACAAGTCCTGCACTTGCGATAGCACCTACGAATACTAAAACTGTAGCAAGGATTCTGAATACTAGAAGTCCGCCAGCTGAAGGTGCCTTCTTTAAGATGAACTTTAAGCAACCTTCGCAGTATGAGTAGTTACCGATAAGTGTAGTGAATGCGAATAATGACATTGCGATTGCAAGCATTACTGGACCAAATCCGCCTAATGCAGCTGACATTGAATCAGCAACATATGCTGCAGCTTGGTGGTTTCCTTCTGCATCGATGTATTGAGAAATTGGTGCACCAAGGTTTGCTTGGTTTAGTCCTAAGCCAGTTGATAAGCACATGAATGCTGTTGCAGTACAGATAAGTAATGTATCGATGAATACTGAAAGCATTTGTACTAGACCTTGCTTAGCTGGGTGGGAAATATCAGCTGTAGCTGCAGCGTTTGGCGCTGAACCCATACCAGCTTCGTTGGAGTATAGACCTCTCTTGATTCCCCACATGATACATGATCCTGAGAATCCGCCGAAGATAGCGTTGAAGTCGAATGCTCCTTGGAAGATAGCCTTGAACATCATTCCAATGTTTGAACCGTTGATTACTAATACTACTAGTGATACTAGGATGTAGATAACACCCATTAGAGGTACTAGATATTCAGTAACCTTTGTAAGTCTCTTAGCACCACCGATGATGATGATACCGAATAATACTGCTAAGATGATACCGATAACTGCAGGAGTCTTTTCGCTGTAGAAATCGAAGTTAGCAAATGTTGTTTGTAGGTTGTATGCTGCAAGCATGTTGTAACCTACCGCATAAGTGATGATAATTAGTACTGACATGATAACGCCAAGCCATCTAGCCTTTAAAGCGTCTTGCATGTAGTAAGCTGGGCCACCGTATGATGATCCGTCTGGATTCTTTTTCTTGAAGATCTGTGCTAGTGATGATTCAACGAATGCTGATGCACCGCCTAAAATAGCTACGATCCACATCCAGAAGATAGCACCAGGGCCTCCTAAGATGATTGCTGTACATACGCCGATGATATTACCAGTACCTACACGAGATGCTGTTGATACCATTAATGCGCCGAATGATGAAATGCCGTTTTCTGATGAAGGCTTTTCCATGATTACTCTACAAGCTTCGCCAAAGCAACGTACTTGAAGTCCCTTTAAACGAATTGTAAAATATAGACCGCCAGCAAGAAGGATTAGTGGAACTATAAATGGTTGATATAAAAATCCAGAAATCGCATTGATGACGCCGTCTATTGAGCCCCAAAATTCTGCCATATGTTGTCTCCTTTTCTATTTAATTTTTAACGTTAAAAATTGTGCCATGCACTTTAATGGACATATTATACCAAACCTAATTCCATTTGAAAATACATTTTTTGAACATTTTGTACATTTTTTGTATAGAAATTTATTGATTAATAACATAAATATGGGGTAATATGAACATATGAACATATGAACATATATAATACGAGGAGAAGAAGATGGATCATACATATGAACTTGCAGAGCTATACAAGGTTCTAGGAGACTCCAATAGAATAAGGATACTTTACAGCCTTATGGATGATGAACTGTGCGTAGGAGATATTGCAGGTAGCCTAGGCTTATCTCAGTCCCTAGTTAGCCATCAGCTTAGGACTTTGAAGGACGCAAAGTTAGTAAAGAATAGAAGAGAAGGTAAAACCATATTTTACTCCCTAGATGACGAGCATGTTAGGATGATACTTGCCATGGGATTACAGCACGTGGAGGAATAAGATGAAGAAGACATACAAGATTGACGTAGACTGCGCAAACTGTGCAGCAAAGATGGAAGAACAGGTAAAGAAGACAGCTGGAGTTAAGGATGCTGTAGTAAGCTTCATGACTTTAAAGCTAAAGGTAGAATTTGAAGAGGGCGTAGACGAAAAGGAAGTAATGACTGCTGCCCTTAAGAACTGCAAGAAGGTAGAAGATGACTGTGAAATATTCTTTGAATAAAAAGCAAAAGAAAACCATATACAAGATAGCCATTGCCATAGTACTTACCATCGTAATATTTTTCGTGCTTCGCAGTATAGATGATGTAATACTACATGCCATACTGGATTGGCTATACCTAATCCCGTACTTTGTTGCAGGGGGAGACGTCTGCAGGAAGGCCTTTAGGAGCCTTTACATCCACGGCCAGTTTTTCGATGAAAACCTTTTGATGGTCATTGCAACGGGAGGAGCCTTTGGCCTAGGTGAGATGGTGGAAGGTGTTGCTGTAATGGTTTTCTACCAGATCGGAGAGCTGTTTCAGAGCATCGCCATCGGAAAGTCAAGGCAGAGCATTTCAAATCTTATGGACATCATGCCAGAGTATGCCAACCTTTTAGTAGATGGTGAAGTAAGCAAGGTTGATCCAGATGAGGTTGAGATAGGAAACGAAATTCTAATATATCCTGGAGAGAGAATACCTCTTGATGGAGTGGTGGTAGAAGGAAGTTCGTCTATCAACACCAGCGCTCTTACTGGAGAAAGCCTGCCAAGGGATGTTTCATCTGGAGATGAAGTTTTATCTGGATGCATCAATATGAATGGTCTAATCACCATTAAGACCACCAAGGAATTTGAGGAATCTACGGCAACTAAGATACTTGAGCTAGTTGAAAGCTCAGCAATGAACAAGGCAAAGTCTGAGAACTTCATCACTAGATTTGCCAGGGTGTATACCCCTGCCGTATGCTTTGCTGCAATTGCACTTGCAGTTATCCCACCACTTCTTTCCCTGGGATCATGGGAAACGTGGGGAATTAGAGCTTTAACATTTCTAGTTATCTCATGCCCTTGCGCACTGGTAATTTCAATTCCACTAAGCTTTTTTGCAGGCATAGGAAGCGCATCATCAAAGGGAATACTGGTTAAGGGGTCAAACTACCTTGAAAACCTTTCAAAGGTTAAATACATGGTAATGGATAAGACTGGAACCTTAACAAAGGGTGTCTTTAAAGTGCAGGAAATTTTTGCAGAAAGTGGATATACAAAGGAAGAAGTGCTTGAAATGGCAGCCTATGCTGAAATTGGATCAAACCATCCAATAGGACTTAGCATAAAGGAAGCTTATGGGAAGCCTTTAGACTTAGCGAAAGTTAAGGAAATTGAAGATGTACCTGGAAAGGGCATTAAAGCAAGAGTTAACGATAGACTCATCATGGCAGGAAATATGAGCATGGTAGGATTAAGTGAGCAATCCCTTGGAACTACCGTGTACGTTAATATAGATGGAAATCTTGCAGGAAAGATTGTCATAGCAGATGAAATAAAGGAGGAGGCAAAGGAAGCTGTAGTCCAGATGAAAAAGCAGGGCATAAAGAAAGTGTTCATGCTTACAGGAGACTCCAAGGAGGCAGCCCTTAAGGTTAAGGATGAGCTTGGCCTTGATGGTGCTTTATCCAATCTCCTTCCACAGGACAAGGTGGATAGAATGGAAGACTTCATTGAAGCTGCAGGAGAAAAGGAACTGGTGGCCTTTGTAGGTGACGGAATAAACGACGCACCAGTACTTGCTAGAAGCGATGTGGGAATAGCCATGGGCGCACTAGGCCAGGATGCTGCAATAGAGGCTGCAGATGTAGTCCTGATGGACGATAATCCAAAGAAGATTGCCCTTGCAATGCAGATTTCCAAAAAGACCATAAGGATAGTAAAGGAAAACATAGTATTCGCACTACTGGTTAAATTCGCTTGCCTTCTATTAGGAGCAATAGGCATTGCTAACATGTGGATGGCAATATTTGCCGACGTAGGTGTAATGATAATAGCGGTAATTAACGCAACTAGAGCTATGAGGTAGATATGTTAAACTTAGATATTGAAAAATTAAAAGCGAAGATTGAAAAGGGAAAAGAGGATCCAAGAACAATAATTGGACAGATAGATCTAAAGTTCTTAGATGCTGACCTTGAAAATGACACTGTAAGGTACTCATTTGATGCTGCTGACTGGATGAGAAACCCTTACGGAGATATTCACGGCGGAGTAATAGCGACAGCAATTGATACAGCTATGGGTACAACATCCGTAACCTTGGAGAACAACTATGTAACCACTGCGGATTTTACCATACACTTCCTTAGACCTGCTCTAGGGGATAGGTATATTATCCAGATTACATACGGATTAATAGGAAAGAGAACTATGAGAATGGAGGGTAAGTTCATAGATGCTGAAACTGGAAAGCTAGTAGCTACTTCCATAGCGGGATTTATGAAGACTGTATAATGAAGAAGAGCAAACACTTTATGGAGTTTTTACTGCTTATCGCCACCTTCTGCTGGGGAATGACCTATCTTTGGTGCGACGATATAGCCCAGGTAAACATGCCCATATCTGGATACAATGCAATAAGGTACGGCCTGACCATCTTAATAGCCTTTCCGTTCCTAGGAAAGTCTCTTAAGAGCGTAGATAGGATCAGCCTGATTGAGTGCGTAGCCATGGGAACATTGTACTACGCCATAAGCTATCTTCAGGTTGTGGCAATAAAGTACACCACTCCATCATGCATGGCATTCCTCTTTGCGGCATACGTGGTAATTGTGCCATTTGCAACCAGAATATTCTTTAAGACTAAGATCAACAAGAAGATATACATATCCGTAGTCTTTGCTCTGGCAGGAATATATCTACTTAATATGACCCCAGGAGAGACCCTTACTATCAACCTGGGTAACGGATTATCCGTCCTTGGAGCCTTCATGCTTTGCGCTCAGATACTGTTCCTATCCCACATGGTGAGCCATATGTCGGTAGGGGTAGCAAACATGGTGCCTTGGATCACTGTGCTGGTGGAATCGTCAATCCATGCTCTTCTTACAGGAGGCTTTAACATTGACGTTCCTATGCTTCTTGCTATGGCAAAGCCGGTGCTACTTATGGTAATATTCGGAACACTGGTATCTTCCGTAGTTCAGGCCTACGCTCAAAAGTACGTAGAGCCAAGCAAGGCTGCAATAATCTACAGCATGGAAAGCGTATTTGCTTGCGCCATGAGTATAGGCCTTGGATACGAGCCTATGACAAAGATGGTGCTAATAGGGGGAGCGCTGGTACTTGTTGCAATATTAAATGTAGAGATAGACTGGGAAAAGAAAAGATAAAGTTAGAAAAGGACGGCTTAGCCGTCCTCTTTTTAGCTTTAGACCACTTGCCGTAGACATCCTTTGACAATTCCTTAGCTTTGGTGTAATATAAACTTATGTTTAGAGATATAAACATTTGGTGGAAATATGACAGAGAGAGAATTAGAAATATTTGAAATAATTAAAGAGAATCCTTCCATAGAGCAAAGCGAAATTGCGGATAGGCTGAACATCGCTAGAAGCTCCGTTGCAGTTCACATCGCCAACATGCAGAAGAAGGGATACATCCTGGGAAAGGGATACATCGTAAAGGACTCTGAATATGTGCTGGGCATAGGAGCTGCCAACGTGGACATCCACGGAAGGAGCAAGGCCGGCATAGTGATGAGAGACTCCAATCCAGGCTTTATGAATTCCTCCACAGGTGGAGTAACCAGAAACGTGTGCGAGAACCTGGCAAGGCTAGGTAACGATGCCAAGCTTATCACAGCAGTTGGCTCAGACGTTTACGGAGAAAAGATCAAGAAGGATAGCAAAGAGGCAGGTATAGATATAAGCAATATCTATGTGGCAGAGGGTCACGCCTCCAGCACATACATGACCATCCTTGATGAAAAGGGAGACATGTTAGTGGCCTTGTCGGATATGAGGGTGCTAAAGCAGCTACCACTTTCATATCTTAGAAGCAAGATGGGGCTTATCAAGAACGCCAAGGTGGTAACCATAGATCCAAGCCTAACCTTTGAGGAGATGGAAGAGATTGTGAAGCTTTGCAAGGAAGCAGACACTCCACTTTTCATGGATCCTGTTTCAACAGCCTATGCCAAGGTAATTGAGCCGCTAGTAGGAAACTTCCATACCATAAAGCCTAATGAGATGGAGCTAGGAATCCTGGCAGGAATGGAGATCAAAAAGGAAAAGGACTACGAAAAGGCAGCCCAGATTCTGATTGAACGAGGAGTGAAAAGGGTATTCGTATCTAGAGGTAAGGACGGCTGCTTCTACATGGATAGTGATGGAAACGTCATTAGAAGGAAGTTTAAGCCAATAGAGAAGATGGCCAACGCCTCAGGAGCAGGAGACTCCTTTATGGCAGGAGTAATTCATAGCTTCATGCACGGATACGACGTGGATAAGACCATAGACATCGCCCTAGGCGCAGGCCTTGTGGCGGTGCAAAGTGAAAAGACTATTAACCCAGAAATGAGTGTAGAATACATTAACCGAATGATAAAGGAGAGAAAACATGAATAAGTATTTATCTATTACACCAGAAATTGAACAGGCTATTAAGGCTGGTAAGCCAGTGGTAGCACTTGAATCCACAATATTAAGCCACGGAATGCCTTATCCTGAAAACGTGGAATTTGCCAGCAAGGTAGAGGAAATTGTTAGAGGAGAAGGAGCAATTCCAGCAACAACTGCAATCATCGGAGGTAAGCTAAAGGTAGGCCTTACTAAGGAAGAGCTTGAGATCATGTGTAAAGCTGAAGGTGTTGGCAAGGTTTCAAGAAGAGACGTAGCCGTATATCTTGCAACAGGACAGACTGGAGCAACTACAGTAGCAACAACCATGATGATAGCTGCAATGGCAGGAATTAGAATCTTTGCAACAGGCGGAATAGGCGGAGTGCATAGAGGAGCAACTGAGACAATGGATATCTCAGCAGACCTTCAGGAACTTGCTCACACACCAGTATGCGTAGTGGGAGCTGGAGCTAAGTCACTTCTAGACATCGGCCTAACCCTTGAATACTTAGAGACAATGGGAGTACCAGTAATCGGATACAAGACTAAGGACTTTCCTGCATTCTACTGCAGAAAGAGTGGCTTTGGGGTAGACTACGAAGCACCTGATGCAAAGACAGTTGCAGACATTCTTAGAACTAAGTGGGAGCTTGGCCTAGAAGGCGGAGCTTTAGTAGGAAATCCAATTCCTGAAGAATATGAACTGGACTTCGATGAGATGGAAGAGGTAATTAACAAGGCTCTAGATGCAGCAAAGAAGGAAGGCATCAGAGGAAAGGCAACAACTCCATTCCTATTAGCCCACATCAAGGACTACACAGATGGAGTATCCTTTGCATCAAACTTACAGCTTGCATACAACAATGCAAGAGTAGCATCCCAGATAGCAGTAGAGCTATCCAAACAATTTAGGTAGGTAGACTTTTGAAGATAATACTAGATTCATTTAAAAACTGGAAAAAAGTAGATTACGCCCTTTTGATAGTAGCCATCTTAATGGTAGGGGTAGTGCCCCTATTCACTGCAGAAAAGGGCTGGTTACTAACCTTCATTACATCCCTAACATCCATCGTAGCGGGAATCTTAAACTACAAAGGTAGGCACTTCACATATCCTGTGTATGTCATTTATGCCATCCTTTACACATACGTTTCCCTTACAAGCCACATGTACGGAGAGGCAATTCTTTACGGAATATATGCCCTTCCAATGTACATATATTCATCGGTTAAGTGGCTGAAGAACTTGGATGTAGGTGGCGAGGAGGAAGACCTAGAAATCTACTCAATAGATAAGAAACACCTGATAGGACTTTTATCCATTGGTGTGGTAGTACTGGTAGGTTATGGGTATATATTATCCATCATAGGATCAGCTGTGCCATATTTAAACTCACTAAGCACCGTTTGCTCAGCATCGGCCATCTACATGACTAATAAGAGGTACAAGCAGCAGTGGTACGCATGGCTATCATATAGCTTTACATTTGCTGCCATTTGGATGAGCAACATGACCATAACCTTTGCAGTTCAGTCAGCATTCTTCGTGGTGCTGAACATACTAGGATTGATTAACTGGAATAAGGAGTACAGGAAGGTATGGAAACAATAATATCTGGTATGGCCTTTGGCTTTTGCGCAGTAGTAATGATAGGTATAGGTGTGTACCAGTATAGGAGCAAGGAGCCTGTAGGCTTTTACACGGGGGTAGAGCCACCAAAGGCAGAGGAACTAACTGACGTAGAGGGCTGGAATAGGGAACACGGTAAGATGTGGATAATATACGGGGTAGTGTTCATCTTATCCTGGCTGGTTGGCTTACTGTTTAAGGAAAGCACCTTAATCCTAATTCCATATTCCATGGGACTTTTTGTACCGCCGCTGGTGATCGTAATAAGGCACGGCAAACTCAAAAGGAGGTACATGAAATGAAGATTAGATTAAACGAAGACAAAGAATTAGTAAGGATTGTAAAGGAAGGGCTAAAGGCAAAGAACGGCCACTGCCCTTGTGTAATGAAAATATCTGAAGATACTAAGTGCATGTGTAAGCAGTTTAGAGACCAGATTGAGGATCCAGACTTCGAAGGATACTGCCACTGCATGCTATACTACAAGGAGAAGTAAGATGAAGAAAATATTAGTTGGAGCATTAGTACTTATCATGTGCATCGCAATGACAGCTTGCGGAGCAAAGGAACTGCCAGACTTAACTGGTCACTATGAAGATCAAATAAGTCAAAGAGCCATGATGGACATTGAAAAGACAGAAGGAGATACATATAGCATTCTGATCCACTGGTCATCATCAGCATCAGAAGGACTGGAGTGGGAAGCTAGCGGAACCTTTGATGGAGACAAGATTCAGTACACTGACTGCAAGTGCCAGCAGTACACATATGACGACACTGGAGATCTGGTTAAGTCAGAGGTAATGGGAGAAAACAAGACAGGCACTCTTACAGTAGGAGAAGGCCTTGACATCACCTGGGAAGGAGATGAAGCGGGCGAGACCGCAGAGTTCATACAAGTAGCACTGTAATATA
>JAKSSK010000008.1 GCA_024403135.1 Clostridia bacterium | reverse complement strand
CTCTTCTCTTATCTCTTCTAGCTGCAGATGTTCTATTTTTTGGAACTGCCATCTTCTCGCCTCCTTATGGTTTTCTCTATTTTAAATCAATTTTTAGTCGTCAACGGTAAGATTATACATTGATAAATACCGTTTGTCAACTTATTTTGTAATAATTACAGGCTTTTTAACGTAATCGGAATTTTGGTATAAATCCCTTCCAAGAAGCAGGTTATATATGTCGTTTGCACGTACATCTAGCGGTATATCTTCCTTACCTACCTTGGTGATGTATTCAACGTCTCTATCCTTTAGTTCCTTCAAAAAGGCACTTCCCTTTTCATTAAAGCCAAGCACCCTGATGGTTTTCCCTTTAACGTCTTCCTTGGTTATTCCTAGCACCAGCTGAAGGATGAACCTTTGGATTCTTGATCTAGTATACTTCTTTGACTTTAGCTCTTCCACAAGCTCTTCATAGCTACCTGCCATCCTAACCTTTTTCTTGATCAGATTGCCGAAGCCTTCATCGCTGGAGTTGATCCTGTCTATATCTTCCGCTTCCATCTCGATAGCTTTAGAAACCGCCATTTCCCAAAGTTTATCAAGGTTTTCAGGAATTACCTTTACACCTTCTGGCACGTATTTAGAGTAGTCCTTACCTTCCTTAGCAAGCTGTCTTACTGCGGTAGCCGATGGAAAGCCCTTAATGTCCTTTTCTAGGTAGCCTGTTCCCTGCCTTTTAATTACTAAAGGCTTGGCGTTTTTGATGCTCTTAAAGTACTCTATAGCCAAAATGTTGTTGCTCTTTCTAAGGATCTCTGCGTTACCTAAGGCTTCTTCCCTTTGCTTAGCATAGGAGTCCTTGCTAGATAGGATATCAAAGTCCTTATCTGCAATTTCCCTAAGGATTTCCCCATCATTTTCTGCTCCAAAGGATATGTAGTCTACTCCCATCTTTTCAAGCATTTTAATTGATCCCTTAGCAAAATCTCCCGCGTGGCTTGTTGCATAGCAAACAGGTAGCTCAATAACTAGGTCAACTCCATTTTCTAAAGCCCACCTAGCCCTGGTCCACTTGTCCTCTACGCATGGAAGTCCCCTTTGAGAGAAGTTTCCGCTCATTATTGCGATACATACGTCCGCCCCCGATTTTTCTTTGGCAGTTTCCACGTGGTACTTATGTCCATTGTGGAAGGGGTTGTATTCTGCCACTATACCTAATGTCTTCATATCTAAAAAAGAATCCATAGCCAGGCTATGGATTATTCTTGAGTCATATCTACGTCTTGTCCGTTTTGAGTCTTAAAAGCCATCTCTTTAACCTGATCTCTATTTGCTGTTAGAACCTCGTTTATGCTTACGAAGGACTTTTCTAGATTAGCGTACATTTCGCCAAAGTACTTCAGATTAAGATCATCCATCTTTTCCTGCATGTCGATAAGAATATCGTCCACATATCTATATGTCTTCATCTTTAGCATCTTTGAGTTTTCTTCTGCTTCAGTCATGATTTCGTTAGCCTTGTTCTTAGCTCTAGTAGTTATTTCATCAGTCTCTACCAGGTAATCTGCCTGCTTTTTAGCTTCAAGGATAATCTTTTCAAACTCATCTTTAGCGTCTTGAAGGATCCTGTTCTTTTCGTCTTTAACCCATCTAGCCTGCTGAACGTCGTCTGGAAGTGAAGTTCTAATCTCTTCAACGATTCTTAGAAGTTCTTCCTTGTCTACCATGATCTTACCTGTTAAAGGTAGGCCTGGAGCATCATCAACTAATATTTCAATATCATCTAATAAATCTAATACGTTCACTTTAGTCCTCCTAAAATTTCTTCATCAATTCATCAAATATTGCATCTGGAACTAAGCCCTTAATGTCCCCCTTTAGGGATGCAACTTCCTTCACCATGGTGGAGCTTAAAAATGCATAGTCTGGGCTAGTCATAAGGAATACGGTTTCAACATTTCCCTTGTAAAGCCTTGCATTCATCTGTGCCATGGCTATTTCGTTATCGAAGTCTAGGCTGCTTCTAAGTCCTCTAACTACCATGTCAAACTTGTTATCGTTTACATAGTCTGCTAAAAGTCCTTCAAAGCTTTGAACCTTAACATTTTCCAAATCTTTAGTTGCCTGTCCTATAAGTTTCACTCTAGTATCAATATCTAAAAGAGGTTTCTTCTGTGGGTTAGATATTACCCCTACTACCAACTCATCGCAAAGCTTTGAGGCCCTCTTTATAATATCGTAATGACCGTTTGTAAGTGGATCAAAGGAACCAGCATAAAGTGCTTTAGTTGCCATAATTACCTCCAAAATTTAATATATTTTATCACAAAGATAGGATATTAATCAACATAAATGGATAGAATTATGCTGCCATATTTTTTCTCTTTAATTTTCTTAAAGCCAAAGACTTCATCAGCCATATCCACCTTTTCGCTGTGCTCACAAACTATTACCCCTTCTTCTTTTAAAAGGTCATATTCTCTAAGAAGTTTAAAGCAGTTATCATATAGGCCATCCATGTATGGAGGGTCAATAAGCACGATATCAAGCTTTTCACTTATCCTAGCAAGATTCCTCTCGTAATCTCCAGGAAGCACAAGGGAATATTCATCCATCTTGCACTTAGAAATATTAGTCTTTAGAAGGCTTAAACTAGACTTTGAGTTATCTGAAAAATAGCACTTAGCTGCACCTCTAGATAGGGCTTCCAGTCCTAGATTTCCTGTTCCTGCAAAAAGGTCTAGGCATACTGCATCATCAATATATGGCATCAGCATGCTAAACATTGCCTCCTTAACCTTGTCGGTTGTGGGCCTTATTCTGTTATCCACGGGAGCTTCAAGCTTTCTTCCCTTAAATTCACCTGCTATTATCCTCATAGGGTAATCTGGCCGTCCTTTCCAAACATATCCATAACCTTACCTCTAATGCCTTCATGCATAGATAGGTCAGGGTCCTTTTTAAGTATTTCATCCACCTGGGGCTTTATCTTTTGTAGAAGGCCGTAGTGGTTTATTAAATCTGCATTCTTAAGCTCTGGAAGTCCGTGCTGCTTGGTGCCAAAGAAATCTCCAGGACCTCTAAGCTTTAGGTCTTCCTCTGCAATTTCAAAGCCGTCGGTGCTTTGGCATAGGATATCGCATCTAGACTTTGAAATTTCGTTTAAGTTTTTATGTACTAGATAGCAGTAGCTCTGGTCCTTACCTCTTCCTACTCTTCCTCTCAGCTGATGAAGCTGGGCCAGGCCAAATCTTTCGCAGTTTTCAATGACCATCACTGTAGCGTTAGGAACGTTTACTCCTACTTCAACTACTACGGTAGAAACAAGTACATCAATATTTCCAGAGACGAATTCCGCCATCACCTGGTCCTTTTCTTCCTGCTTCATGGCTCCGTGAAGAAGGCCAACCCTGGCAAATTTACCCTTTAAATCCTCGTAGATCTCTTCAGCGGATAATATGTCAAGTGCCTCAGATTCCTCGATTAGAGGGGCAACTACGTAGGCCTGATGGCCCTTCATTACCTCTTCCTTAACCTTGGAATACACAGTCCTTCTGCTATTTGATGAAAAGTCCTGGGTGATTATTGGAAGTCTACCTACTGGCATGGTCTTAATTACAGAGCTATCCATATCCCCGTACACTATTACAGCTAATGTTCTAGGAATTGGGGTTGCAGTCATAACCAGTATGTTAGCACCCTTTCCCTTGACGCTTAGGCTATTTCTTTGCTTTACGCCGAACCTGTGCTGTTCATCTGTAACTACAAGTCCAAGGTTCTTAAAATTAACCCCTTCCTGTATGATAGCGTGGGTTCCAACCAGTATATCTATCTCTCCCTTTTCAAGAGCATCTATTACTTCCTTCTTTTCCTTTTGCTTCATGGAGCTGCATAAAAGGCCTACCTTTATGCCAAAGGATGAGAAGTCCTTTGTGAAGGTCTCGTAGTGCTGCTTTGCTAGGATTTCAGTAGGTGTCATAACTGCGCTTTGGAATCCAGAAATATATGCCTTGTAGCAGCAAAGCTGAGCTATTATTGTCTTTCCTGAACCTACGTCTCCTTGAAGGAGCCTATTCATGGCAGTATCTTCCTCTAGATCGTTTTCTATCTCCTTAAAAGCCTTCTCCTGTCCTGGAGTTAGCTTAAAGGATAGAGATGATAAAAATGGGCTTACGTCTCCCTTAAACTTTGCTCCCGCAGTCCTTTCAAGGCCCTGCTTTTTAATGATTCCAAGTCCCATCTGAAAGATGAATAGTTCTTCAAAGATAACCCTAAACCTGGAGATCTTAAAGGCGTGTTCATCGGTTGGAAAGTGAATGTTCTTTAGGGCGTAGTTAATGTCACAAAGCTTGTTAAGGGAAACTATATCCTCACTTAACCATTCGTCCTTTGAATATATTTCTAGGGCCTGTCTTTCAAACTTTCTAATGTCCTTTTGGGTAAGGCCTCTAGATAGCCTATACACTGGCTCTATGCCAGGGAATGAATCACTGGCTTCATCAAAGTCTGGCTGAACCATCTGAAGATTCTTGTTTTTCCCTCTGGTTACCCTGCCGTAAAAGGTGTATTCTTCACCTGACTTAAAGTATGAAGCAAGGTACTTGCTGTTAAAGAATACCAGGTCTATCTTACCTGTCTTATCTTCAGCCTTTACGATGAGTATCTTACCTGTGTAGACCGTTCTAGTAACTATGGTTTTAATAAAAGAGATTTCCCCTTCTTTCAAGCTTGAAATGTATTGAGGAAATCTTTTATCGTTATATTTTTTCGGCAGAAAATAGACTAAATCCTCTAAATTTTGGATGTTTAGTCTATCTAAGCACTGTATTTTCTTTGGTCCTAATCCCTTAATGTCCTTTAAACTGTTATCTTGCATATTCTTCAGTAAATACTATTTCTCTCTTTGCAATCTCTTTTGATTTTATACCTCTGATGATCACCTTGATCTGAGCAAGCCTTTCATCAAAGACCTTAGGTATATCCCTTTCCAGCTGCTTAATAATTGCGCTTGTCACCTCATTTAAGCTCTTTCCAAAGGTACAGATAATGTTGATGGTAAAGAAAAGCATTCCATCAATCACCTCAAATTGAACAGCCTGAGAGTACACAGTTGTTGAAACGAATACTGTTATGGACTCGTCAATAAGCCTGCCCTTTTCGTTGGATAGCCATGCATCACCATCAGTGGTGTCTATGGCTCTCTTGGCAAGCTGTCCCATAACGTTTTCAGATATTTTAATTTTTCCACTTTCGTTTTCTAATATCTTATCCATAGGTATATAATATCACAAATATGAAAAAAGACCTACAATGTAGGTCTTAAAATTCAAATTAAATTAAACGGCACGGTTTACTTTGCCTGATCTCATGCATCTAGTGCAAACGTTAGCTCTTCTTACAGTACCATTTTCTTCTTGTACTCTAACTGTTTGAATGTTAGCGTCCCATTTTCTTCTTGAATGTCTCATTGAGTGAGAAACACTGTTTCCTGAAACTTGACCTTTTCCGCAAATTTCACATTTTCTTGACATCTACCGCACCTCCTTAATATATTTTAAGCGTATAGCATAATTTCTATTCTATTCCGAACATAAGGCATTATATCACAGCGGAGTAGTAAATAGCAAGTGTTTTTTTAAAGAATCTTTTCAACCGCTTGGCCTTTTTCAAGGCTTTGAGGAACGTCTATAAGTCTTTGGTTTCTGCTTCCTCTAAAAAGAAGTGATAGATCCCTTTCCTTTAGGATGAACGGTCCATCTATTAGTACGTCGATGTTCTCTAAAAGTTTCCTAACTCCCTCTTCCTTCTTAGCCTTTTCCATAAGCTGCTCGAAGGTCCATCCCGAGTATGAATATATGTTTAAATTTCTCTCTTTTAATTTCACTGCAAGTTCAGCCAGTGCATCGGCCTGTGAAAAAGGTTCACCGCCTGAGAATGTAACTCCCTGAAGAAGTGGATTCTCATCTATTGCATTTAATATCTTCTCCTGGCTAGTCATAGTGCCGCCATTAAAGTCATGGGTCTGCATATTATGACAGCCCTCACAGTTGTGAGGGCAGCCTTGACAAAATATTGTGAATCTAATTCCAGGACCGTCTACTATTGACTCCCTTACAATACCAGCAAGTCTTAGGTCCATAATTAGCTCCTATAGTTGTTCTAAATTAGTGTCGATAGCGTGTTTTACTCTATCCTTTTCTTCTGCAGTCTTACCGTCGTTCCACTTATCCATAGTTCCTACCAGGTAACCTGTGATTCTTCTGATTCTTTCAAATCCTTGGTCGCCGTCGTCTTCGTGTCTGTGGCACATAGGACATTCGTTGTCGATAATACCAGTAAATCCGCAGCAAGGGTCTCTATCTACAGGGTGGTTGATTGAACCATAGCCAATACCCTCTTCCTTCATGCATCTTACTACAGCTTCAAAAGCATCTAAGTTCTTTAATGGATCTCCATCAAGTTCGATGTATGAGATGTGACCACCGTTAGTAAGTGCGTGGTAAGGAGCTTCTCTTCTGATCTTTTCGAAAGCGTTGATTTCGTAGTATACAGGAACGTGGAAGCTGTTTGTATAGTAATCTCTATCTGTTACTCCAGGGATGATTCCGTATTTTTTCTTGTCGATCTTAACGAATCTACCGGATAATCCTTCTGCAGGAGTAGCGATTAGTGAGAAGTTAAGCTTAGTCTTCTTAGCCTGTTCATCCATTCTCTTTCTCATGTAGCCGATGATTTCAAGGCCAAGCTTTTGTGATTCGTCGCTTTCGCCGTGGTGCTTACCAGTTAATGCCTTTAGACATTCAGCAAGTCCAATGAATCCCATAGTTAAAGTACCGTGCTTGATAACTTCTTCAATCTTGTCGTTAGGTCCAAGCTTCTTTGAATCGATCCAGATTCCTTGACCCATTAGGAATGGGAAGTTCTTTACAAGCTTTTGGCTTTGAATCTTGAATCTTTCAGTAAGTTGACCGATAACAATATCTATTTCATGGTCTAGTAACTCGTAGAATACATCGATGTTTCCGCCTGACTTAATAGCAAGTCTAGGAAGGTTAACTGATGTAAAGCTTAGGTTACCTCTACCTGTTACGATTTCTCTTGAAGGATCGTGAACGTTACCGATTACTCTAGTTCTGCAGCCCATGTATGCACATTCTGTTCTGTAGTCGCCCTCTTTATAGTATTGAGCGTTGTAAGGTGCATCTAGGAATGAGAAGTTAGGGAATAATCTCTTTGCACTAGTCTTGCAAGCAAGCTTAAATAGGTCGTAGTTAGGATCTTCAGGATTGTAGCTTATGCCTTCCTTAACCTTGAAGATCTGAATTGGGAATATTGGAGTTTCGCCGTTTCCAAGACCTGCTTCAGTAGCCTTCATAACCATTTCCATAACAAGTCTACCTTCTTCAGAAGTATCTGTACCGTAGTTGATTGATGAGAATGGAACCTGTGCACCTGCTCTTGAGTGCATTGTGTTAAGGTTGTGAATTAAAGCTTCCATTGCCTGGAAAGTCTTTCTTCTGATTTCCTTATCTGCAAGCTTTGTAGTCTGTGCTTGGAACTTTAAAGCATCCTCTTCCTTAATGAATTCCTTAAGTTTTTCAAGTTCTAACTTCTTGTAATCTGAGTCGTCGCCCATTCTAGGGTATAGACCAGTTTCATTGAATATATCTTCAAAGATAGCCTTTGCCTTGTCCTGACCATCTTCTGTATCATAAACGAAATCTATTAGATTACCCATGTTCTTGTAGTAAAGTCTTCTGTATGACTTTGCAACGCCTGGAGCCATGCCGTAATCGAAGTTTGGAATTGATTGACCACCGTGTTGGTCGTTTTGGTCTGATTGAATAGCAATACAAGCTAAAGCTGCGTAGCTTTCAATATCGTTAGGTTCTCTTAAATGTCCGTGACCAGTTGAGAATCCGCCTCTTAATACGTCAAGAAGGTCGATCTGGCAGCAAGTCATAGTAAGAGTATAGAAGTCCATATCGTGGATGTGGATGTCGCCCTCTTCGTGTGCCTTAGCATACTTAGGGTCGATAACGTACATCTTGTAGAATTCCTTTGCACCTTCTGAACCATACTTAAGCATAGTTCCCATTGCAGTATTGCCGTCGATGTTAGCGTTTTCTCTCTTAACATCGTTGTCCTTAGCATCCTTGAATGTTAAATCTTCATAGATTTTCATCAGCTTTGAATTCATATCTCTTACTCTAGTACGTTCTGCACGGTAAAGGATGAATTCCTTAGCTGTTCTTGCGTGTCCATTTTCAATTAAGATCTTTTCAACAGCGTCCTGAATTTGTTCTACTGTTGGAGTCTCTGTATGGCATTGTTCAACTAAATATCTTTCTACCTGCTTAGCAAGGTAGTTTGCCATTTCCATGTCGTTGCCGCCTAGGACTTGGGCAGCTTTGTAGATGGCGTCAGCGATCTTCGAAATGTTGAAATCTACTGTTCTACCGTCTCTCTTGATAATCTGTTTAATTCCGTTCATGATCATTTGCCTTTCTTAGTTTCTATCTATACCAACACAATATCTTGTGGTTAAATCGGTGAGATGTACATTCAGTATACAACTGCTCGGTTTTGAATGTCAACTGGATTTTTTCATTTTTTCAATAAAAAAAGGTCCGCTATTTTGCGGACCAATATTCTGATCTTAACATGCTCATGAGATGCAGGTCTACGTACTTGCCGTTTTTCTTACCTGCGTTTCGCATAACCCCTTCGTACTTAAAGCCTATCTTCTCGTAAAGATTTGCTGCAGGCTTGTTGCCTGTAAAGTGGTCTAAGGTTACCCTTTCCATGTGAAGCTGGATGAATGCATATTCAAGTACCATTCTTAGAGCTTCTTCTCCATATCCCTTATTTCTGTTATCAGGATCTGCGATATATATTCTAGTAATATCTAGAGAATCGTAGTGAGAATTGATACCGGATATTACAACCCTGCCTATAGGTTCCATGTCTGGCTTAAGAGTTATTGTGAAGCATAGCTTAGTCTCGTCCTGGCTATCCTTTATGAACTCAGTAACTATTTCCTCATAGTTTCTGTCGTCGTCCATGGTGAAGAACTCTGTTACATCAGGGTTCACTTCCCAGTTGGCAAAGTATTTACAGTCGTCAAATGTAGTTTCTCTAATAATTAGGTTTCTTGATTCCATAATTTAATCTCCTCATCCTCCATTATTACATTAACCAAGGGTATTTGCAAGACCTTCATCGTGAGTAATTAACAAAACTGCCTTATCTAGGGTATATTTTTCCCAGCATCTATCTAGAATCCTACCCTTTAGCTCGTCATCAAGTCCTCTGAAAGGTTCATCCAGTATTAGAACGTTAGCTTCAGAAGCTAAGGCTCTAGCAAGGGCAACCCTGTGTTTTAGACCTCCAGATAGCTCGTCTGGCATGGAATATATGTATTCTGAAAGCTCTAGTTCAGATAATATATCTAAAATCTTCTCTCTATTTCGAACTCCAATATATATGTTATCGTAAACATTCATCCAAGGTAGCAGTCTATCCTCCTGGAATAGATATGATAGTAAAACCTTGCCATCAGAATGTATTTTACCCTTATCTATATCCTCTAAGCCGGCTATTATCCTAGCCACTGTAGTCTTTCCTGATCCTGAAGGAGCCTTTAAAGTTTCTACCTTATTATATATAAGGGAAAAATTGTATGACGTAAGCACCTTTCTATCTCCGTAAGACTTATCTACATCTTCTAGATATATGTTAACCTTACCTTCCTTTGGTCTTTCATCAAGTTTAAGGGCAAATTCCTTGATGCTAATAGCTTTTATGCCCTTTTCCATCAGTATGCTAAGCAGTATTACCACCAGTATGTATGCGAAAAGCTCTGCAGTGTTAAGGTAGTACTTGGCGTTCATCATCTCATATCCTATTGATCTAGCTGGAATTGAAAGCACTTCAGCAGCTATTACTGCCTTCCAGCTTAGTCCTGCAATTAAGCTAAGAGCGCTCTTAAGCTGGCTTGAAATTGATGGAAGATATATGTACTTCACCATCTGCATCTTTGTAAGGCCGTACACCTTTCCTAGCTCCACGTATTCTATGTTAACAGCTTTTAGGCCTTCCAAGGTGTTTTGGTAGCACACAGGAAAGCACATTAAAAATGCCACAAGCACTGCAACGAAGTTAGATTCAACCAGTATGATAAAGTATATGATAATTGCCATAACAGGTACCGTCTTAAAGAAGGACACAGGTCCCTTCAGTATGACTTCTAGCCACCTTTTCCTTGCGCTTAAAAGGGCGAAAATTACCCCTAGCACAAAGGAAATAGCTATTGATGCAATACACCTTGTAATTGTAGCAAATACATCTAAATAGAAGGTTTTTACCTTTAGCATTTCAATAAATGCTATAACAGTCTCTGGTATTGATGGTAAAAGCAGTGGCTTAGATATTATCATGGATAGTATCTGCCACAGGGCTAGCCAAAATATAAGTGTCAATATATTTATTTTTTTAGTAGTAAAATTCTTCATCTGGTAACTTTCCGCCTACACTCTTCTTATCCAACTTATATAGCTCTTCAAAGAAGGTCTTTAAAAGATCACTGTTTTCATCTAGGACTATCTTGCAGCCAGGTATTGCCTTCTTTGCAACATCCTCATTTGCAAGGAATCCCTTTTCAACTACAGTTTTAGCTGAGTTTTCAACATCATTTACAAATTCTACGGATTTTTTAGCATCCTTTAGGAACTTCTTTGCATCCTTCTTTGAAAGATCAGCCTTACATACTAAAACTCCCATAGGTAGTTCTTCATTTAATTCTTTCTTCCAAAGCTTGTTAAGGTCTTCTGTAACCTGAGCTCCCTTAGCTGCTGTAACAAATGGCTCTGGAAGCATTGCTGTTGCATTTTCTTCCTTCATCAGCATCTGAAGCACGTCAGAGTGATTTGCAAGCCACTTAACCTTAGCATCTGGCAAAAGTCTCTTTAGCACGTACTCTGGAGTGCCACCTTGGCCTGCTGCAAGGATTACATCTTGGCCACTTCCCTTTTGTACAATGTATAGATTTCCAAGTGCTATTGTAGCAAGGCATTTTAGATTGCCATTACTCTTAGCATAAAGCACTGCTGCAAGGTTACTTGGAACGCAGCCAATATCTAGATCTCCGTTTAATAGCTTAGCAGCTACATCTGTTGGGCTTTGGTAAACTGAAACATCGTAATCATCCATCAGGCCGACTAGTCCAATTCCAGTAGGTCCATTTAGCGTACCTATGGCTAGATCACTCTTTCCACAACTTGTAACGGTTAGTACTAATGCAAATGTTAAAACAAGTGCTAATATTTTCTTCACAATTAAACTCTCTCTTTCGTATAAACAGCTTTTGTACTGACGCCGTCTAAGCTTCCCAGCTTTCCTGAAAGGGCGCTGATCTTATCCATTGGGCCATCTACCGCTATTGAAATTAGGGATAGTCCCTTCTTCTCATATGGGATGCCCATTCTCGCAATTATATATTCACTAAAGTCGTGTAAAATCTCGTTGACCTTAGGTGCATTTCTCTTATCTTCTAATATTATGCTAATTACTGCTACTCTTTCTTCCATGGTCTCCTCCTTTCTAAAAAAAAATGCACGCCAAAACTGACGTGCTTAAAAACATTTTATTGCCTTTCCCCTCAGAAAGCCTTCGGGCGTCAGTACATTAAATATTCAGGAATATCCTCCCTATGTATATCTTCTTTTGTTAAAAGTTTAAATCCCTCGTACATGAAGTGTGGACATGTTACGCAGGATACAAAGGTATATGATTTCTTATCTAAGTTTTCTGCTGCAAACTTAGTTCCTTTAGGTATTACAACCATAGGATTATCCCTAGTAAGTTCTTCTATGGTATAAGTTCCATCAGGATCAATCATATATATCTTAAGTCCTTCACCCATATGGTAATACCAAATCTCCTCGCAGTCAATCTGGTGAAAGTGGGATATGTCTTCCTTATCTAGAAGAAAGTATATGGATCCAGCCATCTTTCTTCCATCCACTTCGTCTACAGAATCATAAACTTCTCTAAAGTATCCGCCTTCTGGGTGAGGCTCTAAATTGAATTTCTTAATAATATCCATGTTTACTCCATAAGTGCAATCTTATCTAGCACCTGATCTGTAAGCTCTAGGCACTTCTTAGATGCGTTTAACAGTTCTTGATAGAAGCCTTCAGCTCCGTCTGCTAGTCCATCTGAAACAGCCTTAAACAGTATGCAAGGCACGTTGTTCATCTCGCAGGTAAGTACAATGCCTGCAGATTCCATATCGCAGATATCTCCTTCAAATGTCTCGTGAAGATATGTCTTTTCCTCTGCTGTTGCAATGAACTTATCTCCTGAGCAGCATGTTACAAGTTGAAGGGAGTTATCCACAGTAATTGCGTTCTTAATTAAATTAGGACTTGGTAGTAGGAATATGGAGTCGTGACCATCTATCTGGCCAACCTTAAGATCCATGAATTCGCTGCAGTCATACTTGTAGTGGACTACCCTGTCTACCAGGCAGACTTTAAGTTTCTTCATGTCGCTAGTCATTCCGCCTACTACGCCGAAGTTGAATATCTTTGAAACGCCACATTTAGCGATTAAGTACTGAACGCCAGCTGATGCTGCAACTTCTCCCATACCTGCCTGAAGGATGAATATCTGGTAATCATCCCTTTCAACAAGGATTAGCTTAAAGCCATCTGGTGATTCTAGTTCCTTAAAGTTATCGTAGTGTGAGAAGATTGCTTCCATCTCGATGGCAACGATAAGGCCAATGCGCTTCTTTTCTCTTGAAATGAAGTCCACCTTTTCCTTCAGGTTGGAAAGCGCTAGGTTACCACATGTAAGCTGATCAGAATCCTCATCCTGGGTATCCATGTATGTTACTACATCCCAGCCTCGGTCAGTAAAGCTCTTTTCAATTTCTTCGAAGTGATCAAATTCCTTGTATACGTCTGTTCTAACGAAGCCGTTATCCTTGGCGTTAAATGTTTCGTGAAGTGTTGTGATCTTTACTGCAAACTTAGATTTATCGAATAGGCTATCAATTACATCAGCATCTACAACGGTGTTTTGACCTACTGCAAAGTTTAGAAGGTACTTCATGCCCTTTGGCATAGGAAGGTCCTTAGTAGCCTTTGCAATATCTTCTAGTCCCATGGACATGTTCTGGAAAGCCTTGTTTCTCTCTTCCTCATCTGTAGTGTTTACACTTATTTGAAGTGATGCATTTCCATCGTAAACTTCGTTCTTTATCCTTGCATATTCCTTTAGATACTCAGTAATCTTGTTACCTGTCTTTGGCATCATTGTGGATATTGTAGGATAGATTACGTCTGCGTGTACGCTTGATCTAATTTGATCACGCATATCGAATTCGATGTAGTCCAATATATCCTTGTTAAATGAAGGCTCTCCCATTCTCATGAAGTTTACTTCAAACCACTTTGTGTATGTGCTTCCTGAAGTCTCTAGTATTGTGTCCATCTGGTATCTAAGTTCTTCCCTAGATACGTTTCCGTAGTATCCGTATGATGGGCAGTCGCAGAATGTACACTTCATTGGGCAACCCTTTTGGTTAGATAGCATTACGCACCAGGAATCTTCGTACTTAGGAGAAGTTCTTCTCTTTACAAGTTCTTCGTACTTTTCGCCCTTAGTGCTAAGCTTGATTCTTTCTCCAACTTCTCTTGATGGGAAGGAAATGAACTCTAACCTCTTAGCTTCATCTACGTAGATTGTGCCGTTTTTCTTTTCAATAATTCTAAGGCCCGCATGCTTTACCTTGTACATGTGGAAAGCGTACATGCATACTAGTGAAACTATTAAAATTACGTTAAGCACTGTAGCTGCGCTTGAGAAAATTCCCTGCCATACTGTTTCCACAGAAAGTCCAGGGTTTCCCATCAGCTTTATCATGATGATAAGTCCAAATGCGATTAGCTCAACTGCTGATGCAAGTAGGATGATCACTTCGTTTACTGAAAGCTTACGTCTACCGTTGTGCAGTACCTTTGAATAGTGGTAATCTACCAGTGCCATAATTGGAAGGCCAAAGATCATGCACATGTCGAAGTTGTTCAGGCATGTGAACACTGCTGTAGAAATAAAGGCTGTTGAAAATGCATAGTTTTGAATAGCGCTTACAAAAACGCCCATGATGGCTGCATTTAAACCCATAAGCACAGCAAACTCGATTGTCTTTAGTGGGCTATCCAGTCTGTTTCTGCTGGCTAAACTTCTGTTAAGAGACTTCCAAACATAGTACGGTATCATGCCGTAAAGCACCTGAGGAACAAAGCCCAAAGCTGCTACAGTCATTCCGTATCCTGATGCTAAGTCGCATAAAAAGTTACTTATGGCGCATGCCAAAATTGCTGGCCAGCCAAAGGCAATTGAAAATACAGGGTTAAAGGCAGCTGATGGCCTAACCGATGTTAATTCAAATGCTGCTAGATATGTATTTGCTACGTATGTCACTAGGAAGAAAACTACTCCTAGCAATACCGCTAATGTTATGTTTTTTTTCTTGTTTACGTTCATCTATTTTTTCTTCTTCTTTGTCTTTTTACCTGCAATAATGAATATAACGAAAAATACTACCGTAAGTGCTGCCCACATGATATATGTGCCGTCACCTCTAAGGTAAACGTTGGCAGTCTCCCCTGCAAAGCAAAGGGCAAGTATTAAAAATAAAAGATATGTTTTATCGTCGTTTCTCATAATTTAACCCTATTTATGTGCTAGATAATACTCGTAAGTTGATCTAGCAAGTCCTCTCTCGAATAGATTGTCGCTATCCTCTGAAATATCTTCAAATTCCTTAGTAAGAATTAGTCCAACGTAGTTCTTCATTAGTCCAAAGTAAACCTGAACTGATCTAGGAACGTCCATTCCTGGCCAAGCGTTGCAGCTTGCAGTTACTCTTCTATGCTTTGAAGAAACTATGTCAGCAGGAAACTCTGTTTCGTATCTAGGATCGTCTGGATAGATGATAGCGTGGTCAGGTGAACCTGTTAAAGTACCTTCCATGCCCTTTACTAGAGGTGGATTTACTGTGAAATCGTATCTATCTGCGCAGATGTCTACGATTACAGCTTCCTCTGGAAGAAGGCCAATCTGTTCGTTGGTCATAACATACTCTGATTCAACCTTTCTTTGAGTCGCATCTACTACCAGGTAGCAGTCCTTGATAAGCTCGTTGAATAGTTCAGGGTGTCCTGTAATTGCTCTTGTTGCAACTATTGGAAGGATACCGTATTCACCACTTTGAAGGAATTCCTGGTCACTTAAGATTTCAAGTGATC
This sequence comes from Clostridia bacterium, assembly GCA_024403135.1. Lineage (GTDB taxonomy): Bacteria > Bacillota > Clostridia > Peptostreptococcales > Anaerovoracaceae > JAKSSK01. Next base: position 32,057 of record JAKSSK010000008.1, on the reverse strand, counting down.
TAATTGCGTTTTGTCCTACGCCGCCAACTCCCATAACTAGAGCCTTGATTGGGCCTCTATCCTTTGAGTGGAACTTAGGATAAGTTTCCTTTAAAGCGTCTACTCCATACTTGCAAGCGTTAAATGCTGTTCCAAAGAAGTCTACGAAAATTCTCTTATGTTCATCATCTACTATATGGTCCATAGCAAATGCCTTTAAGTGCTTTCTTTCAATGATTTCTCTTACGCCAGGTCTTGTAGCGTAGTGAAGCATTGAGAAGTATACGGAGCCATCCTTTAGCATTTCTAGGTCCTCTAGCTCAGGGTTCTTTAAGATCATTGTAATATCCTGGCCAAAGGATTCTTTTCTTGAAACAAATTTAACCTTGGATGATGCTTTGTAGTAGTCATCCTTTGTGTATCCAAGTCTTGAGCCGTAACCATCCTCTAAATAGAATTCTACTCCTTCATATCTGTCCATAAATTCAAACAGTGCAGGATTGAAGTCTCTAGAATCTCCCGAGAAGTTTCTAATCATGGGGAATCCAACAGTTTTCATAATTTTCTCCTTTCAAATCAATCTAAAAAATCCATGAATATGACTTCTTCTACCCAAGCGGGGTCATCCTTTACCCCTTCTGCTTCATCATTACAGTTTGGGCAAACCTCATAGGGTTTATCTGCCTTGTAGCCACATTCTGAGCAAACGTATTCAGTATCTCCTAAAAGATGTTCTCTCTTAATCCAAATCATTTATGTCCTATAAGAAAAAGGGACGGTTCTTTTTTCTCATTTTTCCTTTTTTAATGCACTATAAACTATTGTTTTTCCAAGACCAGTAATTCTGCATATCTGTGATGCCCTTATGCCTTGGTTTATTAGCAAACGAATATACTCGTCCCTAGTTTTTCTTTCATAACGTCCAAGATCGAATAATCCACCTGGTAGAACGGCTTTGGCTATTGCCACCGCTTCCTTCTCCGTAATGAAAGATGTATATTCCAAATATTCTTTGGAATCTTGTTGATTCATAAAAGAAATAAATCCAGATTTTCCGCCCATCAAATCCAGTAATGCATCAGTCTTAGTTCTTCCGCCATACAAATAATCTCTGTAGCTGCTCCATTCGTAACTCTCCATATTGCATATTCCTGCCTTTTGTGGATTCTTATGAATGTATCTAACTACACCGATCAAATATCTGTCATTGTTTACGGCTTCGCTTTTGTACCGATCCTGAAATAGGTGTCCTACTCTCTCATATTTTTTGTTGAAATATGGCACATAGGTACATCCTACTCTTTTGATAAAAACCTCTGGTATTTTCTCGCTGTAAATCAACAAGTGAACATGGTTGCTCATCAAACACCATGCACAAATCTTTGTTTCTGTTTCTTTTGCAAAATGGAAAGCGATATCGATAAATTTCTTTCTATCCTCATCGTCTTCAAAAATATTTTGCTTATTTATGCCTCTAAGCATAATGTGATAATAGTTCGTATCACTTATTTGTCTGTTTCCCCTTGACATTTTACCTCCTAATCTCATTTTCCCCTTAACTTTATCTTTTTTAAGGTTCTTATTTCTTTCCCCGTTTTTTAAGAAAAAAGAACCGTCCCTATTTCATGCCATTTCTAAAAGTGCCACGCACTCGGTGTGCTTTGTAAATGGGAAGTTGTCAAATGGCTTTAGGTATTTAACCTTGTAGCCGTAGTATTCCATTCCCTTTAGGTTTGGTGCTAATGTCTTAGGGTTACAGGATATATACACTATGTTTTCTACCCCGTAGGACATGATCTTTTCTAAAGCATCAGCCTTAATTCCTACCCTTGGTGGATCTACCACAATTACATCTGGCTTTTCCTTAACGTTCTTTAGCACTTCAAAGCAGTCTCCTGCAATGAAATCGCAGTTATCTAAGCCATTTAACTTTGCATTTTCCTTTGCAGCTTCAACGGCTTCCTCAACGATCTCTACACCTAACACGTGCTTAGCCTTTAGTGCCATTATCTGAGATATGGTTCCAGCACCGCAGTAAAGGTCAAATACATTCTTACCTTCCAGCTCTGGAATTAGCTGTATTGCCTGGCTATATAGTCTTTCCACCGCCTCGATGTTTGTCTGAAAGAATGAAAAAGCGCTGACCTTAAACTTTAGACCTAAGATCTCCTCCATGTAGTAATCCCTGCCGTAGATAGTCTCCACTCTTTCAGGTATTACCGCATCTGCTAGGTTATCGTTAAAGGTGTGAAGCACGCCAACTATCTCATCCTTTAAATCTAGGTTTAAAAGCCCTTTAACGTATTCATCTTCAGCAAAGGTTCCATCGGATGATGTAACTATATTAACAAGCAGCTCACCTGTTCTAAAGCCCTTACGAATGATTAAATTCCTTAAAAGACCTGTGTGTTTTCTCTTGTGGTACTTGGAATATCCCTTTTCAATGCAGAAATCTAAGGTAAATGACAGGATTTTATTGAAGTCCTCTGTAACAAGCTGGCAGCAATCCACAGTTGTGATGGACATGAACTGTCCCTTCTTGTGCATGCCAAGTGTTAAAGGTCCATCCTTAACCAGATCCCCAAAGGTATATTCCATCTTATCCCTGTATTGGTACTGGTCTATACATCCTTCAATTTCTTCAATCTTTTCTGGATGTACATCGCTTATCTCTAGCAATTCCAATACTTCTAGGTTTTTCTGCTCTAGCTGCTTATGGTATTCTACGCCTTGGTAAATGCAGCCTCCGCAGAACTCATCGTGTTTACATAATTCCATTTATTTAAAACTTCCCGTACTTTCCGTAAAACTTCTCTTTGTATTCACTAAATCTATCTTCTTCTATGGATTTTCTTATCTCACCCATCATGTTAACAAGGAAATGCAGGTTGTGATTGGATAAAAGCATAGCAGATAGCATCTCATCTGCTTTAAATAGGTGCCTTAGGTATGCCTTTGAGTAGTTTCTGCATGTATAGCAAGTGCATTCCTCGTCTAGTGGGCTAAAATCCCTCTCGTACTTAGCGTTCTTTATGTTTACCCTGCCATGGCTAGTCATGCATAGGCCGTGTCTAGCTATTCTAGTAGGTAGTACGCAGTCACACATGTCTATACCCCTCTCAACTGCCTCAAACAGGTAGTCTGGGCTACCTACACCCATAAGGTATCTAGGCTTATCCTCAGGAAGGTAATCCACGCAATCGTCCATAATATCCAGCATAATTTCCTTAGGTTCACCTACAGATAGACCGCCGATGGCGTATCCAGGTAGATCTAGCTCAACTATCTCCTCAGCGCTTTGCTTTCTCAGGTCTTTATACATGCCGCCCTGCATTATGCCAAACAGAGACTGCCTTTCAGTGTCCTGATGGTACTCCTTGCATCTCTTTAGCCATCTAGTGGTCCTCTCTAATGAATCCTTGGTATACTTCCTATCTGCTGGATATGGGATGCACTCATCGAAGGCCATCATGATATCTGAGCCCAGTGCGTTTTGTATCTGGATGCTCTTTTCTGGAGTTAAGATGTGCTTAGATCCGTCAATATGTGATCTAAAGGTTACACCTTCTTCAGTTATCTTTCTAAGCTTACCTAGGCTGAACACCTGAAAACCGCCTGAATCTGTAAGGATTGGCTGATCCCAGTTCATGAACTTGTGTAATCCACCTGCCTCTTTAACTATCTCATGGCCTGGTCTTAGGTAAAGATGGTAGGTGTTAGAAAGAATTATCTCTGCTCCCATCTCCTTAACCTGCTCTGGCCTCATAGCCTTTACTGTGGCCTGAGTTCCAACGGGCATGAAAACTGGTGTCTCAATGGTTCCGTGAGGAGTATGTATTCTCCCCCTTCTTGCCTTGGTCTTACTATCTTTTTTAATTAATTCAAAAGTTACTGCTGACATATTTCACCTATTCAATAAACATGGCATCTCCATAGGAGAAAAACCTGTATCTTTCTTCAACTGCAATCTTGTATGCATCAAGTATCTTTTCCCTGTCGTAAAGGGCAGATATTAGCATTAGTAATGTGGATTTAGGAAGGTGGAAGTTGGTAATTAAACTATCCACGATCTTAAACTTGTATCCAGGGTATATGAAGATTCCTGTATTACCTGCTCCTGCCTTAACTAGATACTTTCCGCTAGCTTCATCTAGATATGCTGCACTTTCCAGTGTTCTAGTTGAAGTGGTTCCTACGGATACTACCCTTCCTCCTGCAAGTATTGTCTCGTTTATGCTCTTTGCCGTCTCTTCATTTACGTAGTACTCCTCAAAGTGCATGTGATGATCTTCAATTTTATCCACCTTTACCGGTCTAAAGGTTCCAATTCCCACGTGAAGTGTTACGTACTCTAGCTTAACTCCCATATCTTTAGCCTTATCCAGTATCTCCTGGGTAAAGTGTAGGCCTGCTGTTGGGGCTGCAACTGAGCCTTCATCCTTTGCATAGACGGTCTGGTATCTATCCTTATCCTCCAGTTCAGATTCCCTTTCTATGTATGGAGGTAGTGGCATCTTTCCAAGCTCTTCTAATCTTTCAAGAAAGATACCATCGTAATTAAATTCAACTATTCTAGTTCCGTCATCTCCGTAGCCTGTTGCTGTAGCCTTAAAGTCATCTGAAAAGATGACGCTATCTCCTATCTTCATCCTTCTTCCAGGCCTTACCATGGTCTCCCAGGTATCCCCTTCAATCCTCTTGATAAGTAGGAACTCGATCTTTGCTCCAGTTCCCTCTTTAACGCCAAAAAGCCTAGCAGGAAGTACCTTGGAGTTATTCATTACAAGGCAATCTGTAGGCTTTAAATATTCTAATATATGGTGGAAGTGTCTATGCTCAATTTCACCACTAGTGCGGTGGATAACCATAAGCCTAGACATATCCCTTTGTTCAGTTGGTTTTTGAGCTATTAGCTCCTTAGGTAAGTTATAGTCGAACTGGTTAATGTCCATAAATATCTCCTAGTATTTATTCGACATCAATTCCAAGGTGCCTGTATCCTAATGGCGTAACAATCCTTCCCTTTGGTGTTCTTGCTATTAACCCTGCCTGCATCAGGAATGGCTCGTAGGCATCCTCAATGGTTACCCTTTCCTCTCCTATTGCAGCTGCTATGGTATCGATTCCAACAGGTCCTCCCTTAAACCTTTCTATTATGGTCTTTAGGATCTGTCTATCTATGTGTTCTAGACCTAGTTCATCGATGCCAAGTTTGGATAATCCTTCCCTGGTAATGTCACCAGTTATTATACCATTTTCTTTAACCTGTGCAAAGTCTCTAATTCGTTTAAGCAGTCTATTTGCAACTCTAGGAGTGCCTCTAGACCTCATGGCTAGTTCCCTTAGAGATTCTTCGTCTATTTCCACCTTCAATATGGAGGCAGTACGTCTGATGATCTCCATAAGTTCCTGGGTTGTGTACATCTCAAACTTAGATATTACACCGAATCTATCCCTTAAAGGAGCAGATAAGGATCCCGCTCTAGTTGTTGCCCCAATAAGCGTAAACTTGGCAAGGTCAAGTCTAATAGATCTAGCTGAAGGTCCCTTACCGATTATGATATCCAAATTATAGTCTTCCATAGCCGAGTAAAGCACTTCCTCTACCGACCTATTCAGTCTATGTATCTCGTCTATGAACAGTACATCGTTATCGTTTAGGTTAGTAAGGATAGCAGCTAGATCTCCTGCCCTTTCGATGGCAGGTCCAGATGTGATCTTAATATCCACACCAAGCTCATTTGCAATTATTCCAGCTAAGGTGGTCTTGCCTAATCCTGGAGGTCCATAGAAAAGCACGTGGTCTAAAGGCTCACCTCTAAGCTTTGCAGCCTTGATGAAAACCTCTAGGTTTTCCTTTGCCTTCTTTTGACCAATATATTCAGCTAGGCTCTGAGGTCTAATGGAAATGTCCCTTCTATCCTCTTCCAGTTCCTTTGTGGTTACTATTCTCTCTTCATCCATCATAATAGGTTCCTTAATGCTTTCTTAATATATTCTTCACAAGATAAATCTAAATCTTCAACCTTGGATACTGAAGACAACGCTTCGTTTCTTGAATATCCCAGGTTAACCAGTGCGCTTACAGCTTCCTTTCTTGCGTCGGTAAACTGAATGTCTGCGCTAGCTGGTATTTCACCTTCAAAGTCCACCCTATCTTTTAGCTCTAGGATGACCCTTTCAGCTGTCTTCTTTCCTATGCCGTTTGCCGCACAGATTAACTTAACATCTGAACTTACTATGGCCTTCTTTAACTGAAGTAGCCCAAGTCCCATAATGCTAAGGGCAGCCTTTGGTCCTACACCATTTACTGAAATGAGCATCTTGAACATTTCAAGGTTTTCCTTATCCTCAAATCCGTATAGGCTCATGTCGTCTTCCTTTACAAGCATGTAGGTTAAAACCTTTACCTGATCTCCTACCTTGCTTTGAAAGATAGCCGATCCCATAGGTACATATGCTTTAAATCCGATGCCAGATGATGTTTCAACTACCACCGAATCTTCAAGTATCATGGAAAGTGTTCCTTTTATATAGCTTATCATAATTATCTCCTCAACATATTTCCTCTAGAATGTCCATGGCATACTGCTGCTGCAAGTGCATCTGCCGTATCGTCTGGCTTAGGTACTGCTTTTAAATTGAGTATGGCCTTTACCATATTCTGTACCTGCTTCTTTTCAGCTCTTCCGTATCCAACCAGGGCCTGCTTAATCTGAAGAGGCGTGTATTCGGCTATCTTAAGACCTGAATTTGCACAGGCAAGAAGTGCCACTCCTCTAGCTTCGCCAACCTTAATTGCGGTGGTTGCATTGTTGTTAAAAAATAATTCTTCAATAGCAACCTCCTCAGGTTGGTACCTTTCAATGATCTCTAAAAGATTGTCATATAAAATTTTAAGCCTTTTCTCCATGTCTACGCCAGCGTCTGTAAGTATTGAATCATAGGCGATTACGCTGAAGTGATTGCCCTTTAATTCAACTACTCCCCAGCCCATAATTGCGTATCCTGGGTCTATTCCTAATATTCTCATGCTTTGAGTATAGCATACGAACATATGTTTGTAAAGAAAAAACATTCGTTCCTATTGCATAAAATTGAATTTGTGGTACAATATTGTTATTTAATTAACAGAGAGGTAAAAGTATGCGTTATTCCAGACAAAACAAGATACTAGAACTAATAGCTAATAACGAAATAGAAACACAGGAAAAACTAGCTACCCTTTTGAGAGAAGCGGGTTATGATGTAACACAAGCTACAGTATCGAGAGACATAAAGAATCTGCAGCTAATTAAGGTTCAAACACCTTCTGGCAGATATAAGTATGCTCAGGTCCAGGATGACGATAGTTCATTCACAGACAGATTCTATCGCATACTTAGAGAAACCGTAACATCATATACACCTTCTGAAAACATAGTTGTTATTAATACCCTTTCAGGATGTGCTAGTGCAACAGGTAAAGCTATCGACAAGCTTAATCTTCCACACGTAATCGGAACAGTTTCTGGTGGAAACACCATCCTTTTAGTTGTGGACAAGGCTAGCAATACTCAAAGCGTATGTGAAATGTTCGATAAACTAATTTAAAGGTGGAAATTTATGATCAATCATATTGCAATAAGAGACTTTGCAGTAATTCAAAACACAAGTGTAGATTTTAGTACAGGATTAAATATTATAACTGGAGAAACAGGCGCAGGAAAATCTGTAGTAATAGAAGGAATCAGCTTAGCTCTTGGAGCACGTGCTGACTCCTCTTTTATTAGAACAGGCTGTGAAAAGGCATCAGTTTCCCTATCAGGTGAACTTGACGGTGAAGAAATAGTCATCTCTAGAGAGATTTCGGCTAACGGCAAGAACCTTTGCAAGCTTAACGGTGAAATAGTTACATTAGGTGAACTAAGGCAGACTGCTGAAAAGCTTGCTGACATCCACGGCCAGTACGATAACCAGTTCCTACTTAATCCAGATAACCACATTCAGTTCTTAGATCAGTACGGCAAGGCTAACATATCCTCCTTTAAGGATAGCGTTAAAGAGGCCTATCTTGACTTCTCAGAGAAGAAAAGTGAGCTTACCACCCTTCTTAAGAATGAACGTGAAATGAAGCAGAAACTGGATTTTTACCAATACCAGCTAAAGGACATAGACAGTCTAAATCTAGCCATAGGTGAAGATGAGGCTTTAGAAGAAGAGATCAACCTTCTTCAAAACTCTGAAAAGATTTATGAAAACCTAGAAGCTGCCTACTCCATGAACCTGGATTCCATTTACCAGGCTTCTAAGGCTTTAGAGGAAATCTCATCCTTTACAAAGGACATAGATGAAATTTCTAAGGGAGTATCCAGCGCCTACTATGACCTAGAGGACCTACAGTCTTCCATAAGGTCAATCAAGGATTCCATCACCTTCTCACCTGCTGAGCTAGATAGTAAGATTTCAAGACTTCAGGCCATAAATGAGGCTAAGAAGAAGTATGGAAATACCATCGAATTAATCCTAAAGTACAGAGATGAGATAAACGAGATCTTAGGAGATACAATAGATCTTGAGCACAAGAAGCAAACCCTTGCTAATGAGTTAAAGGAATCTAAGGATTACCTACTTGCTCAGTGCGCAAAATTAACAGATATGCGTAAGGCTCTAGCTGGAAAGCTGGAAAATGAGATATCTTCTCAGCTTGAAGATTTAAACTTTAACAATTCAGAACTAAAGGTCCAGTTTACAGCTTTAGATGAACCAACAATAAACGGCATGGAATCCGTTGAAATCCTAATTTCAACCAATAAGGGTGAAGCTTTAAAGCCTCTTGCAAAGATAGCATCTGGCGGTGAAATGTCAAGAATAATGCTGGCATTCAAAAAGATAGAGGCTCCATCTCCTACCCTTATCTTCGATGAGATAGATAACGGTATTAGCGGAGTAACTGCAAGCATCGTATCTAAGAAACTTAAGGAAATTGCAAAGGATCACCAAATCCTGTGCATTACTCACCTTCCTCAGATTGCGGCATCTGGAGATACCAACTACCGCATCATAAAGGATCAGGATAATAGCCACACATACACCACAATTCAAAGGCTAACCGATGATGAAAAGGTTGGCGAAATTGCAAGGCTGCTTGGTGGCACAAACATAACAGACATTACACTTGAAAGTGCAAAGGAATTAATACAATCAACAAAAGGCGTCTAGGACGCCTTTTTTAAATCCACTTCTAACAAAACTATACCTGCTAGTAGAAGTATCATCCCTATATAGTTGTGAATGCACAAAACTTCGTGGGCGAAGAAGAATGCAATTATTGCGCAGAACACAGGCTCTAGTGCAAATATTAAGGCTACGTGTGTTCCTGTCGTATACTGCTGTGCAACTGGCTGTATTACTAATGCTACCCCTGTGCATATTACTCCTAAAAATACAAGTCCAAGGAGCGCATACACATTTGATGGCGCACTTGGTGTTTCAAGCAAAAATGAAAGTCCAGTTGACCAAAGGAATGTAAAGGCTATCTGTAAAAAGCCTAAGTTAAATGCGTTTACATCTTCATGCATTACCGCCTTATCGCAGATCAGCACATTAAATGTAACCGCAACTGCAGTAAGGGTACATAAGAAATCTCCAAACAGGGTCGCCCTATTAAAGGTAAAGTCTCCAGTTAAGCTTAAAAGGAATATTCCAACAATGCTCATTGCTATTACCACAGCAAGCTTTCTATCTGGCTTCATCTTGAATATCGCCCATTCTGCAAATGGAAGAAATAAAACGGATAGCGCGCAGTAAAAGCCTGAGTTTGAAATTGTGGTCCTCTCAATGCCTAAGTTGGTACATAGATAGCTTAGTGTCAGGAATATGCTCATGGCAAGAGCATATTTTACCGTAATCCAGTTGATCTTCTTTATGGTCTTTATGCCAATAAGTCCAACCGTAACAGCCCCTATACCAAACCTAAATATATTTACTGAAAGTGGTGACATGTCTGCCATGCAAAGGGAGATTACATAGTTTGAAGCTCCCCAGGATACGGCTACAAATAGGAGCATTAAATCTGCTTTTAACTCTTTTGTCATAACTACTCCTAAATCTTAGCGATGAACAGCTCTAGCGCTGTCCTCTGGTCCATATTGCCGCTCTTAACGCTTGTGTCGATATCGTATAGGTTAATCAGCATTTCTTTTAGTCTATCGATAGTAAAGTGCTTACAAGCTGAATATGCTTTCTTGACTCTAAACTCGTGAATCTTCAGCTCTTTAGTAATACCTGCCATGTTCATTCCCTGCTGCTCTAGTTCCAGTATCTCTAGCATCATTTCAAACTGGTTTGTAATTAGTGCTACCAGTGAAAAGAAGCTGGTTCCTGTGCTAAGCAGGTTATCTAGCATTCTAAAGCTCTTATCCTTGTTTCTACTGCTAAGTGATTCAATGAAATCGAAGATGAATGTGTCTAGATCGCCATTCATTGCCTGGCTAATGTTTTCTCTAGTTACCTTTTCTCCATCGCATAAAGCAATCAGCTTTTTAATATCGTTTTCAAAGTTTGTAAGTCTGTATCCTGACTCCTTGTTGTAGTATCCAGATATATCTACCATAAAAGCAAGCTCATCCCTACCTATGTCAATTCCCTTAGCTCTAAGTCTCTTGGATATGAAGGAGTATAGCTCTCTTACATCTAGTCTATCAAAAGAATAGTCCTTTACTCCCTTAACCTTATCTCCTATTAGCACCAGGATATTGTCTCCGTCGTAGCTAGGCGCTTCTCCTTTAAAGCCCTTTGCTACCACAACTCTCTTTTCTGACATCATGGTTGCCATCTCAAGGTTCTCCATAACATCCATATCCTCGGTTACCTTAACATAGTCTAAGGCTTCAAAGCCAGGTGCCACGTACCTTTTAACCAGCTGCTCTATTGCCCAGTCGATTAGAAAGTCTTCTTGGCCGTGAAAACAGATAACACCCTTAATATTATTCTCCTTTAAATCCTTGGAGAATGATCTAAAATCGTTTTCTACCTTCTTTTCGTATGCCATTACTTACAAGCCCACATTACAATTTCTACTAAATATCCAGGAAGAAGCCCTGTTTCAAGTGCTTTTCTTGCTGGCTTTGGATCAGGCATCATCTCTTTATATACCTGATTGAATTCACCCCACATGGATAGATCCTTCATGTACACCTCTACGTTAAAAACGTCATCTAAAGAATAGCCTGCTTCCTTTAGGAAGATTTCACAGGCTAAAATTGTATTCCTCGCTTGTTCTTTAACTCCTGAAGGAATATTGCCATCGTAATCATCGCAGCAGGTGCCGCTAGTTACTGCAATCCTCTTTCCTTCTATCTCCATTACAGGTGCAAATGGGTATCCTGTAGGTTCTTTAATATATTTTTCTGGTATTCTCTTCATAATGCATATATTATACACCAAATACGTCATTTTGTATTGGATTTTTTACTCAGCACGCTCTTACCTTTAACCACCTTTTTAGCCTGTACTTGGTAGTGGTATTTAACACCAGGAATTCTAAATACATCCTTAAAGCTAGTATCGGTAGTGGTAAAGACAACCGTAATTCCAAGAATACCTCTTCTATACACCTTGTAGCTGGTAGCGCCTTTAACATTACTCCAGGTTAGCTTGTTACCAGAAACAGTTAGCGTAGGTTTACTGTTTTCAAAGGCGGTATATACCTCATCGATGATGGAACTATCGTAGACTAGGTCTACATTGTCGTGATTGTATGTATTGTTATAGAAATAGTCCTCGTGGGGCAGTGCATAACAAGACATAATGGTGCCAAAGCATAGTGCTAAGGCAATAAAAATAGCTGTAGTTTTTCTCATAAAAGTCTCCTTTTCTTCAACTCCAGCCACATACATTTTACCATCAATAGCCCAGCTTAGCACCATGAATCTTTCGACAAAAAAGAGGATGGTTTCCCATCCTCATATACTCTATATGACCGTATTTCTAAAGTGTTATTATTTGCTAAGCTTATAAACGCAGAACTGATTAAGGCTAACTCCTTCTGCTTTAGCCTGCTCAGCCAAACTTTTGTGTAAGCTTTTAGGTATTCTTAGTTTGAACTGTCCAGAATACTGAGAAATATCACTAGGTTCTGGTATCTGTATTTCATCCTCCAGCATTGCACCTATCCATGCACGTTTTGCGTCATTAATAGTTTCTGGGATTTCTTCAAACTTATCGCAGCATGTAATACAGCCTTTCAGATCAGGAATCCATACTGTATATCCACCCTCTACTAAATCTCTTTTATATGAATATGCATATGAAAGGTTCATATAATAATCAATATCTTTTTTCATTACTCTTCCTCCTCTACAACTTGTTTTATCATTTTGACATAGAATTTTTTCATCTTGCTATCTTTTTTTATAGTAATAGGAGTATGTCCTTTTTTTCTAAATGTGTAGTGACTACTTCCACTTTTGGGTTGATCTACAACATACCCATATTCAATTAGGATTTTTTCTAATTCTTCATATCTTAAATCACTTGAAAGATTTCTTATTCTTTTTATTAACTTGTCAAATTTGGACATTATTATTCCTTTCTAATTATATTTGATACCACATATGGTGTCAATCTTTATATGTTTGTTTAATATATCTATTCCTATCGCTCCCTGCTGATCCGTTCTTAAAGTCTTAATTCCTCTTGTGGATAGCTTGTCCAATGTTTCTATAGCTGGATGACCATAGTTATTCCTTCCCACAGAGATTATTGCAATCTTTGGATTTGCATAGTCCAGGAACTCATCCGTAGTTGAATACTTAGATCCGTGATGGGCCACCTTTAGAATGTCGCACTTAAGCTTGTTCTTGTACAGTTTAACTAGCTCCTCCTCACACTCCTGCTGTATATCTCCAGTTACAAGTATCTTCTTTCCCTTTAGATTAACCATTAGAACTAAAGATACTGAGTTTTCATCTTCCTCATCTTCTAGCTTCACGCCCTGCATAGGCCACAGTATGTCTATGGTAAAATCCTTAGATAGCTTTATGGTGTTGGAATTGTTAACATACTCATGCTCCTTAGCTAATATGTCATCGGTATTGTAGCCTGAAGATATGTAGCTCGTATATATATTAAAGTCCTTGCTTAGAGAGACTAGCCCCTTGTAGTGATCAGAATGGTTATGTGTTGCAAAGGTGGCATCTAGCTTTCCTGCCCCATTCTTAAGTAGGTAAGGCTTTAATGTCTTTTCACCAGGTCCCCCGTCTATTACATAGTCCCTTCCATGGTCTCTAATGTGCAGACAGTCACCTTGCCCCACATCTACGAAGATAAGGTCAGCCTTATTGAATCTATCCTCCTCATTAAAGAACAAAGCTGGCGTTATTAATATTAGGATTAAGAGTATGGATAGTAGTTTTGTATAGTTCCTGCGCAGCATTTCAATGTTAAAGTACTCACTTTTAACAAAGAAGATGAGAATTAGAATTAACGCTACCATCCATCCCCTCATGCTTACGGTGTTAAAGGTGAAAAGTCCATCATGGTACATAAAACCATTGAGCGATTTAAGTAACTGGGTCAGTAATGTAGTTAGCTTATCCCCAATTACTATGTTTAACGGTGTAAACAGTATGAACTGTATGAAAACTAGAGGCACTAAATACGTTACTAGGAATACAGTAGGTATGTTTACAATAACAGTTATTAGGGAAATATAGTTAAAGGTATACATGGTGAATATGCCAATCCCTATCTGCACTGAAAACACTGGCTTTAGCCTGTCAAAGAAGGCTATTGAAAGCACCGCAAGAAAGGACATCTGAAAGCCTGCACTGTATAGCTGGTACGGGTTAAAGGTAAGTAAAATGAGTGCTGCAGTGAATATGCTTGCCGTTAAGTCGTATCTACGCTCCAAGATGAAGGATAAAAGGTTGATGAGGATTAGAATACTAGCACGTATTACAGATATACTCCACCCTGTCATAAGGCCGTAGATGGATAAGACCAATATTACTGTAGCAAAATATATTAGCTTATGCTTTTTGTATAGCAGTTTACGTATTGCAAGATATATTAAGCCTATGTGTAGTCCACTAACTGCTAATACGTGAGCTGTGCCATTTTCCTGAAACCACTTTAAGGTGTTATCGTCTATCTCGCTCTTATCTCCAAAGCAGATGCCGCGGATAAGTCCCCTAGATTCATCTGGAAGATGACTTAAAAAGTCTTCCCTCTTTTGTATGATCCTCGCCTTCATGGAGTTAGAATGGGAAACTAAGGATATGTTAGATGTGTTTAAGGTATAGAAGATGCCCCTAGTCTTTAAGTACCTATCGTAGTTAAAGCAGTGAGGGTTGGTATTAGTCTTTGGTTTAACAAATGTTCCCGTAACACTGATGAAATCTGAGGCTTGGAATTTATCTTTAGTATAGCTTGTTACAAGCACCTTGCTTTTACTGTACTTACAGGTAAGCTTGTCCTCTTTTATGTCTAGGATCTTCATGGTAAAGGTGCCAGATACATTCTCTAGATGTTCATCGTGGAAAACCGTGTAAAGATATGTGTTAGATATGCCAATAAAAAAGCATAGAAGTAGGCAGACTACCTGCTTTAGATTGAATACTGTGGATAGCACAAATATAGCTAATATTAGAAATATTGCCTGCCAGATGTATGTGTAGTTTTGGTAAATTAGAATGCCAGCTGCATAAAAAAATGCTGGTAAGATAATCTTTCTTCTCATGATGTATCTCCAGCACTTTAATCTTACTGTTTAGACGGAAAATTAACAAGGTTTTTCCTTAACTTTCTTTCGACACTGTGATATAATAAAGTGATAAATTTTGTCGTAGGAGGTTTTAATTTGACTAGAGATAGGCATAGTAACAAAGAATTAGTAGAATTCTTAGAAAAATACGAAAGCGGCCAAATTAATATTGACGATATTTTAAATAAGGAAAACATCCTAGAAGAGGAAGAAGAAGTTCAGCCTGTTCACCAGAGAAGACGCCATCACATCATTGAGGACGTTAAAGAGCCTGGTAAACTATGGGATAAGTTTGAACATCTTATTGGGGCTGACGACGATGATTTAAAAGGAATTGAAAAGGTGAAGAAGAAAAAACAGACCCTATGGAGAAGATTGCTAAAGCTTTGCTTAATCGTATGTGCGGTGGGAGTTCTTTACTGCGCAGTAATTATAGTACAAGCACCAAGCATAGATGCAGACAACATCAATTCCCTTCTAAATGTAAGTTCGACTATATATGACGATGAAGGTGAAGCTGTAGATAACGTTTTCCAAGATCAAAAGCGTACCATCATAGAGTACGACGATCTTCCAAACAATCTGATCAACTCCTTTATTGCTTTAGAGGATAAGACCTTCTTTAAGCACCACGGTTTTAATATTGTTAGAATCTTCGGTGCCATAAAGGACGCATTGTTTACAGGACATATTTCCGGTACAAGTACCATCACCCAGCAACTTGCTAGAAACGTATTTCTATCGGATAGAATGACGGAAAGGTCCATTAACAGAAAGATAGTTGAGGCCTACTACACCATAATAATTGAGTCTCACCTTTCCAAGGAAGATATTATTACTGCTTATCTTAATACCATCTATCTTGGATATGGATGCTACGGCGTAGAGACAGCTGCAGAAAGTTACTTCGGTTGCGAAACCAAGAATCTAACACTAGCAGAGTGTGCAGCCCTTGCAGCACTACCACAAGCACCAGACTCATATGCACTGGTACAGGCCTGCGATACAGGACAGATTGCTAAAGGCGACGTAGTTCTAAAGAAAGGTCTAGAAATATCCTACGTTATGAACGATATTTCAAAGGATCGTAGAGAGCTTTGCCTAGACTTAATGCTAGATCAGGATATGATCACCCAGTCAGCCCACGATAAAGCAGTTAAGGTTCCACTAAAGAAGATGCTGAACATCACTGAAGCTGGTAACAAGGCCGATGGTTCATCATACTTTGCAGACTACATCATAGATGAAGTAATAAACGATTTGATGGAACAAAAGAAGATGTCCTACGATGAGGCCTTTGACCTGGTATATAGGCAAGGATTAAAGATTTACTCCACAATGGACTCAAAGGCACAGGCAGCAGTTAACAAGGAATTCAACAATCCAGATAACTTCCCTGGCGTAACAAATATTAGAACTAACTCACAAGGAAACGTACTAGATGCAAACGGAAACGTTAGCCTTTATGCATACTCCAACTACTTTAATTCAAAAGGTAAGTTCATCTTCAAGAAAAACGAATACAAGTGGTTAGATAATGGCAACCTGATGATAAAGTACGGAAAGCGCTTTAACATCTACGAGACTGTTGCCAATGGCGTAACAGATTACAGCTTAGAGTTTAAGGATCTTTACTACAGAGATAATGGTAGATTCTATACCATCACAGGTGGATATGTAACAATACCAGCTGAGTACAAGACTGTAGATAAAGACTTTAACCTGATCATAGATAAGTCCTTCTTCAAGGATTATCCAGATTCATTTACAAAGCAAGATGACGGCCTAATCCTAAACGGCGCTGGATATTCACTGAACTACAGCGTAGTACAGCCACAAGGCGCAATGGTTATCCGCGACGTTCACAACGGACAGATAAAGGCTATGATCGGCGGTAGAGAAATCAACGGCGAGCAGCTATACAACAGAGCCCTTGCTACTAGACAGCCTGGCTCATCAATTAAGCCTCTTGGCGTTTACTCCGCTGCACTTCAGCAAAGCTGTGAACTTGCTAAAGAAGGCAAGAAGATGACTTACACAGACTACAATAACTGCAAGCAAGGAATTAAGCTTTATGGCGATTACATGACTGCAGCTTCAGCAATAGACGACGAGCCTATGAGACTTGAAGGCAAGATTTGGCCATACAACTCAGATGGGGCATTCCACGGACTAATGTCCATGAGAAGCGCCCTTCAAAGCTCAATAAACGTAGTTGCAGTAAAGATTCTGCTTCAGGTTGGAACAGACTTCTCATCAAAGAACATTAAGAACTTCGGAATCACATCACTGACAGATGATGACCTTAACCCTGCTGCACTAGCACTAGGTGGTATGTCAAGAGGCGTTAGCCCACTTGAGATGTCAAACGCATACACAGCCTTCGTTAACGGCGGTAAGGTTTACGAAAGTTCATGCTATACAAAAGTATTAGATAAGGACGGCAAGGTTCTTCTTGAAAAAGAAGCTCCAAAGTCAAAACAAGCCATCGACCCTGGCGTAGCCTTCATCACTAGAGATATGATGTTCGGCGTAGTTTCAGGAGGTACTGGTACATCAGCAGCTATTAGCGGTACTAGAGTCGGTGGTAAGACAGGTACAACAACAGATGAATACGATATTTGGTTTGACGGATTTACTCCAAGCTATGCAGCATCACTTTGGATCGGAAACGATAGAAACATGCAGCTAACTGCAATGTCTGGATACGCTGCAGCCCTTTGGGGAAGAATCATGAGACAGATACCAAAGGCACAAATGGGTTCATACTCAGGTGCCCCTAGCAACGTTGTTAGAGCATCAGTAGATGCAGATACAGGACTTGCTCCTGGACCTGGTTCAAGAACAAAGAGCGAATACTTCATCAAGGGTACCGTTCCTACTATCAAGGATAAGTACCACGGAAGCATCAAGATTTGTACTCAGAGCGGCGAACTTGCAACTCCATCATGTACTAGCACAAAGACTATTTCAGGCTTCAGAAAGCCATATGCAAGCTCAAAGAGTAAGAAGAGTAGCAGTAGTTCACCAGAGTTCTACTGTCACCTACATAATCCAGACGTTAACTCCTATCCTATCGATCCGGATAAGAAGTTAAAGCCACAGAAAGAGCCAGCTACTGAGCCAGCTGAAGAAGAATAATTTAAAAGCACACCTTTTAACGGGTGTGCTTTTTAAATGCTTTAACTGTTTCCTCTATGTTATTTGCCTTAAAAACTGCAGAGCCAGCAACAAGTATGTCTGTTCCTGCATCTATCAGTAAAGGCGCATTATCTAGGTTTACTCCTCCATCGACTTCAATAAGGAAATCGTATCCCTTTTCCCTTCTAATGTCATCTAGCTTTCTAACCTTCTCCACGGAAGATTCAATGAACTTCTGACCTCCAAAGCCAGGATTTACGCTCATGATAAGAACCATGTCAACCTGTGAAAGAACTTCCTCTATCATGGTTAGAGGTGTGGATGGATTTAAGGCAACTGCTGCCTTAACCCCCTGCTCCTTAATATGTTTTAAGGTTCTATCTAGATGAGGACATGTTTCCTGATGTACGCAGATATACTGGGTCTGGTCAGTTACAAAGTCCTCCAGGTACTTGTCTGGATTTTCTATCATCAGGTGTACGTCAAATGGAAGGTTAGTCTTACCACATAGGGATTTCATCACTGCAGCTCCAAAGCTGATGTTTGGAACGAAGTGTCCATCCATTACGTCCACGTGTATCAGGTCTGCTTCCCTTATCTTATCCACTTCATTTTTTAGCTGAGAGAAATCAGCTGAAAGTATTGATGGTGCAAGTAACATAGTTTCTCCTAATATTTCTTCTTTTCTAAAAGTTCTAAGTAGTTGTTCTTGTATGAAAGGTATCTAGCCTTGTTAAGCTTTCCCTCTCTCACTGCATTTCTAACTGAGCATTCTGGTTCCTTAATGTGCCTGCAGTTATCGTAGCGGCATCCTCCAGCGTATCTTCTAACCTCAGGATAATATCCTGCTAGGTCGCTAGGCTCAATATCCATAAGCTCATAGGATGAAAAGCCTGGAGTGTCGAAGATCATGCCACCGTTATCTATGGTGAAGATTTCAACGTGCCTTGTGGTATGCCTACCTCTGCTGGTTTTTTCACTGATTGCCCCAGTCTCCATTATCTCAGATTCCTTAAGGCAGTTTATTAAGGTGCTCTTTCCTACGCCAGATGCTCCAGCAAAGGCAACAGTCTTACCCTTTATGAAGGCCTTAAGCTTATCTATCCCCTCTTTATTAATTCCGCTTACAGGGATTACTTCATATTCCCTGTACATACTTAGGATTTCATCATAGGAGGCTAGATCAGTCTTGTTTATGCATATGGCTATGTTAATGTTATTCTTTTCAGCCATAATTATTAGCTTATCTAGTACGTTAAAGTTAGGCTCTGGGTCCTTAGCTGCCAGGGTAATGATCATGGCATCTATGTTTGCTATTGGTGGCCTTATGAAGGAATTCTTCCTGTCATAGACCTTCTCTATTACAGGAGATGTGTCCTCCTTAAACTCCACAGATACCCTATCACCTACGGCAAGAACAAAGCCGTCCTTCTTTAGAACGCCCTTGCCCTTAGCTTCTATGATCTTACCGTCAATGTTAACGTAGTAGAAACCGCCTATTCCTTTTACAACGATTCCGTCTCTATTGGCCATCAGAATCTCCTGCACTTGGTGCTCCCTTGGAAACTGTAATGTCTATTGTAGTTCCCTTGGATGCCTTTGTATTTGGATCTTCAGACTGCCACATTACGTAGTCCTTGCTGTAAGCGTTGCTCTCTTCGTAGTCTACGCTACCAACCTTGTATCCTGCACTTAGGATTAGTTCCTTGGCTTCAGATACGGTCTTTCCGATTAGGTTAGGTACTAGCTGTCCGCCACCCTTACTTACTACTACTGATATATATGCTCCTTCATCTGCTTGCTCACCTGAAGCTGGGCTTTGCTCAATGATAGCACCTTCATCTGCTGCATCGTCCCTGTAGGTTACCTTTCCTAGCTGAAGTCCAAAGGACTCAAGCATTTTTTCCACATCGTCGATGTTAGAGCCTATCAGGTTAGGAACTACGCCCTGTTTCTTTCCTGTGGAAAGCTTTACGGTTACTACTGTTCCCCTCTTAACCTTTGACTTAGCTACAGGGTCCTGCATGCAAACTAGATCCTTGTTTACGTCTGCGGATACTGTAGGCTGGCCTTCCTTGATTTCAAGGTCATACTTTTCCAGAATATCTGTAGCCTGCTCTATGGTCATGCCCTTTAGGTCAGGTACCGGTACATACTTGGAGTCGTTGAATAGGCCAACTCCTGTCAGTATGAAGTAAAGGATTGGAATAGCGCATACACAAGCTGCAACTATGATGTATAGCTGCTTCTTTGTAAGTTTCTTCTTTTCCTTCTTTTGAATCTTCTTTCTAGGTTCTACTACAGGTTCTGGTTCCTCTACCTTCTTAGGTTCTGCTCCAGCAAGGATGGAATCTCCAACCTTTGCGCTTAGAAATTCTATATTTTCCAGTTCCTTTAGCATTTCATCTGCAGATTTAAATCTATTTGTCTGAACCTTATCTGTTGCCTTTAATACGATTCTCTCTAGAACTGGAGGAATGCCTCCTACAAGTTCTGAAGGTCTCTTCATGGTATCGTTTATGTGCATTAAAGCTATGGATACAGCAGTGTCCCCATCAAATGGAACCTTGCCTGTAAGCATCTCGTACATAACTATACCTGTTGAATAGATGTCTGATCTCTCGTCTACATATGATCCTCTAGCCTGTTCAGGTGAGAAATAGTGGACGGATCCTAGGATGTTGTTCTTTGAGTCGGATAAAGTTGAGTCGTTGATTGCCTTAGCGATACCAAAGTCTGCTAGCTTTGCAACTCCATCCTGGGTGATAAGGATATTATGAGGCTTTACGTCTCTATGGATGATGCCGTGGTTATGGGCAAGAGCAAGAGCGGAAATTACCTGCTTCATAATATTTACTGTTTCCTTGTACTCTAAAGGACCCTTCTCCTTGATAATGTCGCTTAAGGTTCTACCTTCCACTAGCTCCATTACGATGAAGTGGATGTTGCCTTCTCTACCTACGTCGTATACGCTTACGATGTTTGGATGTGTAAGTCCAGCAGCAGCCTGGGATTCCTTTCTGAAGTTTTCTATGAATTGGGCGTCCTTGGTGAATTCTGGTCTAAGTACCTTGATAGCCACAAATCTGTTTAAAAGTCTATCCTTAGCCTTGTATACGGTGGCCATTCCACCTTCCCCAATTTTTTCTATAAGTTCGTATCTTCCAACTAATAATCTATTACTCATTTATATCTTCCTCCGTAACTTTCAAGCTGATAACAGTGATGTTATCCTTTCCTCCGCTTTGGTTCGCTAGTGTAATTAGTTTGCCACAAGTTTCAGACATAGATAAGTTTTCATCTAATACCTTGGATATGATTCCTGGACTAAGCTCTCCGTGAAGTCCATCGGTGCATATCAATATGATATCCTCTAGATCCATGGATATCTTGAAGAAATCCGCGTCGATGGTTTCCTCCATTCCTATGGCCCTAGTTATCATGTTCCTGTTTTCGTGGGTCTTAGCTTCTTCACTGGAGATAAGCCCCGCCTTTACCAAGGTATTGACGTAAGTGTGATCCTCAGTTATCTGAACTAAATTCTTATTTCTGTATACGTAAGCTCTGGAGTCACCTACGTTCATGATGTATAGGTTTCCTCCTCGCATGTATGCCATTACCAGTGTGGTTGCCATACCGTCATTTTCGATATGTGCCTTGCTCTTTAGGTACACCTGTCTGTTTATGAAGTTTACGCAGTCCTCCAGGTACTCCTTTAGCTCTACATCGTTCTTGCACTGCTCTATAGGGTGGTCAAGAACGTAGTTTGCCGCCTGACTTACCGCCATACGGCTAGCTATCTCTCCAGAGTTGCCGCCGCCTACTCCGTCTGCCACTACGAAAACCTTATCGTGAAGCATTACAAAGCAAGCGTCCTCGTTGTTAAACCTGGTTTTTCCCTTGTCCGTCTTAAATCCAACTTGCATTATTTTCTCCTTAACTTAGCAATATAGAAGCCGTCCGTTTCATCTACATTTGGCAGATATTGCTTTTCAAACTCTAATCTAAATCCCTCATTATCCTTTAAAAATCTTTCGATTCTATCTTCGTTTTCTTTCCTGTTTATTGTGCAGGTGCTGTAGATAAGTATGCCATCCCTTTTTACATACTTAGCAGCATTATCTAAAATCTTACCTTGTATTTTGTACAAACCTTCCAGGTCTTGTGCTTCCCTTAGCTTTATCTCAGGCTTATGGCGAATTACTCCAAGTCCTGAGCAAGGAACGTCGCATAGGACCTTATCGAAAGTGCCCATATCTACATATTCTGATCCATCCTGGCACCTAGTATTTACCTTAACTCCAAGCCTATTAGCCTGATTTTGAATAAGGTCTAGTTTATGTTCATAAATATCGCAGGCTAGTACATCTGCTCCAAGCTCTGCCATAGCAAGGCTCTTTCCTCCAGGAGCTGCGCACATGTCTAGAACCTTATCGCCCTTCTTAATTTCCATAAGGTCTGCTACTACTATTGATGTCTCATCTTGAACTGAGAAAAGCCCTTCATCGTACATATCGCTTCCGATGATGTTGTTTCCCTTAAGGATAATTCCTCTAGGTGTAAGATCACTTACCCTAGGTTCAAAGTCCTTTAGCTTTTCCATAAGTTCTAAAGTCTCTATCTTAGATAGGTTAGCCCTTACGCATAGGCTAGGCCTCATATTTGAAGCCTGTAAAAGCTTTTCTACATCAAGTCCTTGGCCTTTCCAAAGGTCCACTATCCAAGGCATGAATGAATACTTTATTGATAGGTCTTCAAAGTCTGTGGATTTATCGAAGTGCCTTAGCACACCGTTTATGAACTTGTCCTTACCGTAGGCCACCTTTTTAGCAAGATTTACCGTCTCGCTAATTGCAGCGTAGTCAGGCACTGAATCCATGAACTTCATCTGGTAAAGGCCCATCCTAAGAAGTACCTTTTCCTTAATACCCTTTACTCCCTTTGGAGTAAGGCTATCCATCACCTTGTCTAGATAGATTTGGTTTTCAAGTACTCCGTAGACCAGTTCTCTTACAAAGCCAGGGTTTTTCACCTGATCATTTATATGGTTTTTTATAGCAAGGTTTGAGTATGCCCCATCCTTACATATGTCCATAAGTATCTGGTATGCTACTTTTCTATCCCCGTCCATTAATTGTTTCCTCTAATAGCTAGAAGTCTTAGTAGATTTGCAACTGCTGCTGCAAGGGCTGCAACGTAGGTTAAAGCTGCTGCCTTTAGCACCTTCTTTGATCCCTTAACCTCAGTTGTATCCACTATGCCATATGCTAAAAGTTCATCTATTGCTCTTGAGCTTGCATTGAACTCAACTGGAAGAGTAACCAGGTGAAATGCTACGATGCATAGGAATGCTATAAGTCCTATGTTAAACAGCATATTGCCTAGCTCCCAGCTGCCACTTGAAAGCAGAATTAATCCAACAATGATAAGTGGCCATGTAAGCTTTGAGCTAAAGTTTACTACTGGAAAGATTGAATTTCTAACTACAAGTGGTGTGTACTTTTGGCTGTGCTGAATTGCATGGCCTACCTCGTGGCAAGCTACGCTTACTGCAGCAATTGATCTTGAGCCGTACACAGTTTCAGATAAATTTAGCGTTCTATCCTTTGGATTGTAGTTATCTGTAAGGCTACCTCTAGTTAGGTTAATCTCAACATCGGATAAACCGTTTCTATCTAGAACAAGCCTTGCAGCTTCAGCTCCAGTTATTCCTCTTTTATTTGCTATCCTTGAATACTTTCTAAAAGCACTGCTTACCCTAGCCTGTGCGTAGAAAGTAAAGACTATTGCAATTAGTAATAAATAGTATGAAATCATTCTAATACCTTTCCCCTTTCCAGACTATTTCCTCTGATATAGTCCTTTACCATTACCCTCTTTTTACCTGGAACCTGAATCTCATCTGCTAAAAGCTTCTTGCCTCCACATGAGATTAGGATTCCTCTATCTGAAACATCTAAGATGGTTCCATTCTCTTCCTTTGTCTCTTCCATAACTTTAGAGCAGTGCCATATCTTTAATGTCATATCACCATAATTACAAAATGCTCCTGGCCATGGATCAAATCCCCTTACAAGCCTTTCAATTTCTTCAGGACTCTTTCCAAAGTCTATCTTGCCATCCTGCTTATATATCATCGGAGCGTAGGTAGATAGGCTATCGTCCTGCTTTTCAGGCTTAACCTTACCCTGCTCTATCAAAGATAGTGTTTCTACTAAAAGGTCTGCTCCCTTTACGCTCAACACATCGTGAAGCTCCTCGTAGTTCATGTCCCCAATTTCAACCTCTGTCTTAGTAAGCATATCTCCAGTGTCTAGGCCCTGGCCCATCTGCATGATGGTAACTCCTGTAACCTTTTCCCCGTCCACTATTGCATGCTGTATAGGGGATGCTCCTCTAAGCCTAGGAAGAAGTGATGCGTGAACGTTGATGCAGCCGTATCTTGGAAGTTCTAATATTTCCTTTGGAATGATCTTTCCGTAGGCTGCAACAACAATGATGTCCGGATTATACTCCTTTAATACATCAAAGAATTGCTGGTTATTCTTAACCTTCTCAGGTTGAAGAACGGGAATGTTATGTTCTAGTGCAACTTCCTTTACAGGAGAGAACTTAACCTTCTTACCTCTATCCTTTGCCTTATCTGGTTGTGTAATGACTAACCCTACTTCGTGGCCCCTTGAAATTAATTTTTCAAGTGATATAGCCGCAAAATCTGGGGTTCCCATAAATACTATCTTCATTATTCTTCCTCGTCAGCTGGATCGTGAATGTTTTCTGCCTTGTCTATGAAAAGTATGCCATCTAGGTGGTCGTACTCGTGGCACATTACGTTGGCTTCAAAGCCTTCTAGATCGTAGGTAACCTCTTTTCCATCTCTATCTAAAGCTGTGATGGTAATCCTCTGGGGTCTATTCACTTCTCCAATTAGCCCAGGAACGCTAAGGCAGCCTTCCTCGCATACCTGGTTTCCTTCCTGCTTAGTTATTACAGGGTTGATCATATAGAAGACCTTGCCTGGCTCAGGCTCTGCTACAAAGTATCTTCTCATGATGCCTACCTGTGGGGCAGCAAGTCCTACTCCGTAGCTGTCTCTCATGGTGTCCACCATATCGTCCATGGTCTGCCTAATTCTATCCGTTACCTCTGTAACTTCACGGCATTTTTTTCTAAGTACTTCATCGCCTTCCTTGACGATATTTCTAATTGCCATCTATTTCTCCGTTCTATCTAAAATGTGAATTCAAATGGTTCATCGTATCTTTCCTGTACGATTACCCTCATGATCTTCTTTTCAATATCGAAAGTTGTCATGTGCATTGTGATCCATATTTGCTCAGGGTTATCACCTGTCTTAAACATGGCTGGCATTGATTTTACAATTCCATTACAGAATTCTCTTACGGCACCCATGCTCTGTGCGATTACTTCGTTAGTATGTTCTCCTTCAACCATGTCGGAAGGAAGTGCCTTTCTGTATGAGTCTGAGAACTTAACCTGCTTCATTAAGTTTGCCATGTCGTCCATGGACTTAACGCTATCTAAGTTCTTTTCAAGGAATTCATATCTTTCAATACCTGATGCGTGAGGTGTATATTCATCTAGTCCTACGTAAAAGTTTGTCATAATATTCTGGCCTTCACATACCTTTACTTCATTGTTGATGAACTCTATTACGTAAGTATCGTCCTTATCTGCTACCATCAGATGTCCTTCGTAGCCAAATGACTTAACTCCATAAACGTCTCTCATTTCATCGGTTATGTTAAGTCCCTTAATTAATTCAACAGCTTCCTTTGCTGATCCTGCGTTATCCAGTACGTATCTAACTAGAATCTGCATATTAAGATCGTCACCGTCAGGATTAGTTCCTGTAGTAAACTTTTCTAGGTCGCATGCAGGAACTACGTTCATGTTGCAAACTACGCCCTTTTCGTTGATTCCATCAGTAACAGCAAGTGGAATCATCTTTAGCATGTCTTCACTTAGCTCTCCATTTTCAATAGCCTCAGGAGTAACATCAAGTAAGCCTCCCATTACACCTATTGATGCGTATCTTCCGTCCTTTGAAGGTACCTTTACTACTACTTCAGCAACATCGCCGTAGATGAAGTCAAAACTTCTGCCGTAGTAGTTGCCTACTCTAACAGAGCTACATCCAAATGATGTACTTTGAGTAGAAGCTACATCCTCATTTGCGTAGTCAATGTCGTATTTATCGTAGTCTACAACATAAAGGTTATCTGCTACCTTTTCAAAGTTGCCATATTTTACATCTTTACAACCTGTAAATGTGAATACCATCACAAGAACTAAAAGAATTGTCAGTTTTTTCTTCATATCAATCTCCTAAATCATTCCATATGGATTAACGTCTATGATGACACTGCTCTTTGATTCGAACTGGCCTATCATGTATATAAGCTTGTTTCTCTCTTCCTTAGAGCATTTCATCAACACCACAAATCTTTCTCCAGAAAAGTTTATGGCTTCCTTTATTCCAAGTATCCTTCTAGTATATTTCTTAATGTATTTTGAGAATCTATCACCGTCTTCGTAGGCTATCTTTCTATCCTCATTAGTAAATGAGACAGCTACTAAATCTACGAAAGGCGGATAATCTAAGGCCTTTCTTATGGATATTTCCTTGTTGAAAAAGCCTTGGTAATCGTAATTTGATGCATATTTTATTGGATAAGCCTCTGGCTCATAGGTCTGAACTATTACGCTTCCCTTTTCAGCGCCTCTTCCGCTTCTTCCTGCAACCTGGGTGATCAGCTGGAAAGTCCTTTCGCTGGCCCTGTAGTCAGGGATGTTAAGGGAATTATCCGCAGAGATTATTCCAACAAGCCCTACATTGGTAAAGTCAAGACCCTTTGCTACCAGCTGAGTTCCAACTAATATGTTTGTCTTGCCATTTTTAAACCTTGAAAGGATGTCCTCAATCTCATGCCGACTCTTACCGCTATCTATATCTAGCCTATCCACAGTGTATTGTGGATATTCGTCTCTAATGTATTCTTCTACCTGCTCAGTTCCTATGCCGCTATGCTTCATGTACTTACTTCCGCATATGCTGCAGCTAGGTTCAAGCTCATATTTCTTACCGCAGTAGTGACAGGTTAGCTTATCCTCCTGCTTATGGTAGGTTAAGGTGATGCCGCACTTTGGACACTTAACCGTGTTTCCACAGCCCCTGCAGGAAAGATAGTTTGAGTATCCTCTTCTGTTAAGGAAAAGGATTACCTGCTTATCTTCCTTTAAGCAGTCGTCCATCCTCTTTCTAAGCTTTCTTGAAAGCATACTGCTGTTTCCAGCCTTAAGCTCAGAAGCCATATTTACAACATCAATGTCTGGAAGAGGAGTGTTATTGTATCTCTTAGTAAGCTTGATGTATCTATATATTCCGTCCTTAACCCTTTGGTATGATGCAACAGAAGGTGTGGCAGAGCCTAGGATTAAGACTCCCTTATACGCCATGGTTCTCTTATATGCAATATCTAAGGCGTCGTACTTTGGATTTTGGTCCGACTTATATGTAGCCTCGTGCTCTTCATCAAGGATGATAACCCCGATATTTTCTACTGGTGCAAAGACTCCTATCCTTGCTCCTATGCATATCTTGGCCTTTCCTGATCTAAGCTTTTCCCACTGGTCGTATCTTTCCTTGGTGGTTAGCTTACTGTGAAGAAGGGCTACGTTATCCTTACCAAACCTTGCGATGAACCTTTCCACCGTCTGTCCTGTAAGTCCAATCTCTGGTACTAAAACTATTGCAGTCTTTCCCATGGAAAGGGCCTTTTCACAGGCCTTGATGTATACAAGGGTCTTACCGCTAGATGTAACTCCATCTATCAGGAAGGTCTGTTGCTCACCTTTATCCAAACTTTCACAGATTTCACTTACAGCTTTTTCTTGTTCATCGGTCAAGGTGAAATCAAAGGGTTCATCCTTAACATAAGGGTTTAGAGGATTCTTCTTCTCATCTGTGATAGGTGTCTTGCCCTTAGGGAAAAAGCAGCTAAAGGCATCTAAATACCTTATGCCGTATCTAGCCTTCATCCAAAGGCAGGTGTCCACCATCTCCCTGTTTAGGGAAATTGGCAGGGCCTCTTTAACTTCTTTAATCTTTTCTACTTCTATCTTTGGAGTAACGTCAGTCTCAACAACATAGCCGGTCCTAAGCTTTGAACCTGCAAAGGGAACCTTCACCTTTTGACCTAAGGATAAGTCCTCAGTGGTCGCGTAGGTAAAGAATCTATCCACCGCCCTATTCTTGTTGTCAATAACCACGTTTACGTATTTCATATGCCCTCTACAGCAAGAAGATGTTGTTCCTCTTGCACTCTTCAATCATATCCTTAGGCCATACTGAAACCTGTACTTCTCCAATATGTGCCTTTCTCAGGAAGAACATGCAAAGTCTTGATTGACCTATGCCCCCTCCGATGGTGTATGGAAGTTCCTTGTTTAAGATTGCCTTGTGGAATTCCATTTCCTTTCTCTCTTCCTTGTTGGCAAGTCTAAGCTGTCTTGCCATAGCCTCTTCGTCTACACGAATTCCCATAGATGAGATCTCAAAGGCTCTATCTAAAACTTCATTCCATAAAATGATGTCGCCGTTTAATTCCCAGTCGTCGTAGTCTGGAGCTCTTCCGTCGTGTCTTTCTCCGCTCTTAAGTAGTCCGCCTATCTTCATGATGAATACGGCTCCCTTTTCCTTGGTGATTGCATCTTCCCTTTCCTTTGGCGTAAGGTCAGGATACATATCTTCAAGTTCCTGAGTGGTTACGAAGAAGATCTCGTTAGGAAGCTCAGTTTGAATTCCTCTGTAAAGTCTGTTTACATAGTCTCCTAAGTTTTTAAGAGCATTGTAGATTGTAGTTACAGTTTCCTTCAGGTACTCCTCAGTTCTCTGCTCCTTGGTGATTACCTTTTCCCAGTCCCACTGGTCAACATATATTGAGTGAAGGTTGTCTAGCTCTTCATCTCTTCTGATGGCATCCATGTCTGTGTAGATGCCGTTACCTTCCTTGATACCGTACTTACCAAGAGCCATTCTCTTCCACTTTGCCAGTGACTGAACGATTTCTACGTCCTTTTCGTTCATGTCCTTGATGGAAAAGTTAACTACTCTCTCTACGCCGTTTAGGTTATCGTTTAGACCTGATTCAGGGAAAACGAATAGAGGTGCAGAAACTCTGCGCAGGCTAAGACCGTATGCCAGTTCCTGCTGGAAGTAGTCCTTGATCTTTTTGATTGCTCTTTGGCTTTCCATTACGTCGATAATTGGATCGTAATTCTCTGGTATTATTAGTTTGCTCATCTTTTATCCTCTCTTAGAAAAATTGCATCCGCAATAGTTTTGTCTGTATAGTCCGTATTCCTTAGACATCTGGGTAGACCTTTGAAAACCCGCCTTCTTCTTAAAGTCCACATCTAAGAACTTAACGCCAACCTCCTCTTGAATCTGGTTCCCCAACCTAGAGATTAGATCGTAGTTCTTGTGAGGGCTTACGGTAAGTGTGGTTGCAAAGTAGTCAAAGCCCTTTTCCTTTGCTATCTTAGCCGCCTGTCTAAGTCTCATCTCAAAGCATATGGTGCATCTAGCTCCTCCTTCAGGCTCATCTTCGTAGCCCTTGACTAGAGCGTGATACCTATCTGGGTCATACTCTCCTTCCATGAAGGAAACCCCTCTTCCATACTCGTTGATGAACTTGATCTGATTGGCCTTTCTAAGCTCATACTCAGCCTCATCGTCTATGCATGGATTATAGTATAGGACGGTCAGCTCAAAATCATCTATTAGCCTTTCAATACAGGCTGTGCTGCAAGGTCCGCAGCAGCTATGTAAAAGTACTTTTTCAGCCACCTTCCTACAAATTCTCCTCTTTCAAAAATATTCATTTTATTATATCATATAACGTATAGAAAGAGAATAAAAAGTTATGGAAAAATATACTAGTATAAGTACATATTTAAAGGACCAGTTTGGCCATAAAACCATTAAACTTGCAATAGATGGAGGCTTTACCTGCCCTAACAGAGATGGGTCTAAAGGAGTAGGCGGATGTATCTTCTGCTCAGACACTGGATCTGGTGAATTTGCATCTAATATTGATGAGCAAATTGCCCTTTACCAGGACAAGTGGCCTGACGCATATTACTTAGGATATTTCCAGAATCATACCAACACCTATGCCCCTGTTTCAGAGCTTCGTGAAAAGTACTATAAGGTCCTGGAAAATCCAAAGATTAAGGGTCTTGTAATTGGAACTAGGCCTGACTGCCTGGGAGACGACGTTTTAGATCTTCTTGAAGAGATAAATAAAGAGCACTTCATGTGGGTTGAGCTGGGACTTCAGTCAATCCACGAAAAGACGGCTCGGTTTATCAACAGGTGCTACGACCAGGAGGTTTTCGATGAAGCTTTAAAGAAGCTTCAGGAAAGAAACATCAAGGTGGTGGTTCACATCATATTAGGCCTTCCTGGTGAAACTAAAGAGGATATGCTTGAGTCTGTAAAATACGTTGCAGATAAGGGAATCTTTGGCATAAAGCTTCACCTTCTAAACGTGGTAAAGGGTTCAAGACTTGAAGAAGAATACTCAGATTACCAGCCTTTTGAATCCATTGAGGAATACGCTAAACTTGTGGTTGGGTGCCTTGAGGTAATACCTGAAAGCGTTACAATTCATAGGCTTACAGGCGATGCTCCTAGAAAGATTTTAATTTCTCCTCCGTGGAGCTACAAGAAGAGAACAATCTTAAATACCATAAACGAAGAGTTAAAAAAGAGTAAAACTTATCAAGGAAGATTGTATAAAAAATAGGGCTATATTAGCCCTATTTGTCGTTTAATCTACCGTCGTTATAGTGTTTTCTGCAAAGGGCAACGTACATTTCGTTTCCGCCTACAGCTATCTGCTGTCCTTGCTTGATGAACTGTCCATTTACCACCCTTGCGCACATGGTTGCCTTTCTTCCGCACCAGCAGATTGTCTTGATTTCTTCAATCTTATCTGCATAAACAAGCATGTAGTAGGAACCTTCGAAAAGCTCGTTTCTAAAGTCGTTCTTAAGTCCGTATGCCAATACAGGAATGTCAGCTGAGTCCACTATTTCAGTTAGTTCCTGAACGTGGTGCTTCTTTAAAAACTGGCACTCGTCGATTAGTACGCAGTCGATCTTTCTCTTCTGATTTTCCCTCATGAAAAGTTCTAGGATGTTGGTTTCATCCGTTACAACCGTTGCGTCTCTTTGAAGTCCAATTCTAGATGTGATTACGCCCATCCCATATCTATTATCTACGGCTGGAACTAGAGTAAGCACGTTCTTTCCACGCTCCTCGTAGTTGTATGCAACCTTGATTAATTCAATTGATTTTCCAGCATTCATAGTGCTGTATCTATAGTATAACTGAGCCATTATGCCCTCCCTTTCCTACTAACGAGTTATGTGTAAATCTTCACCGCTGCCTTCTACGAAGTATGCATCTACTATCATTTTAGCAACTTTTTGAGGATTCATAAAGGTTTTTTGTTTATCTACCGAAATATATTCTCTGTGAGTATCCCAAAAGCCTGTATCCATCCCGCCTACGTATACACCGTTAACCTTTACAGATGTACCTTTGTAGGCTTCCTTTAGGCTTTCGGTATATCCCCTTTGGCCAAACTTTGCTGTGCAGTAAGCCGCTTCCATCTTTTTACCCTTTAGGGCTGCAGTTGAAAGGATGTTGACTATCCTAAGGTCTTCTTCCTTCTTCTTTAAGAGGCTACCTGTAACCAGCATCATGCCTTTTAGGCCGTTTAGACATCTATCTATGCCCTCAGCGTTAATATCCTTTGGTTCTGCAAAAAAGCCTTCTGAGGCGCAGTTTACAAGGCCTATAACCTCATACTGCCTCATAATATCGTTTATGGCGATGTGAACGAAGGCTTCATCGGAAATATCTCCAGTGTAGTCGCCACTTGATCTAGATATTCCTATTACCTTGTATTCTTTTTTTAGAAGTTCCTTGATTTCAAACCCTAAGCCCTTTGATGCTCCAGTTACTATTACAGCTTTCATCTTTACCTCCATATACAAAAATAACCCCTCGGACCCGCGTCTCGAGAAGCTATCTCATATTCTTTGTGGTGCCCAGACCCGGAATCGAACCAGGGACACGGGGATTTTCAGTCCCCTG
>JAKSSK010000007.1 GCA_024403135.1 Clostridia bacterium | reverse complement strand
CAGAGAAAAGCATTCAGGAAATTGAAAAAGAGCAGATGGCACGACTACATAAGAAAGCAAAGGACGGAAAACTGATGTTAGATGAATAAAAATCAAAAAACAGTGCATCACAAAGCTAGGAGCTGCTAGTACTCAAAAGTATTTCAAAGCAGGAGCAAAGCTTGGCGGAAATGTAAAGCCTACTACTTTAAAGTCCGTTACAAAGGCAAGTAAAGCTATGACCGTAAAGTGGACAAAGATTGGTTCAAACTTCGTAAGCGGATACCAAATTCAGTACAGCACTTCATCAGAATTCAAGAACGCAAAGAAGGTAACTGTTAAAGGTGCAAGTACTGTATCCAAGAAGATCACCAAGCTAAAAGCAAATACAAAGTACTATGTAAGAGTTAGAACATACTCAGATATATCTGGAACTAAAAAGTACTCCAGCTGGAGTAAGGCTAAGACAGTAACTACAAAATAGGGGATAAGGCTGATACTAAAGTATCAGCCTTTTTTACGCATATGGACTTGACAATGCAATGCATTAGCAATACAATAGCAATATAGATGGGAGGAATAAAAATGGCTAATGTGGCATTTAGAATGGACGATAAATTAAAAACAGATATGCAGACTTTGGTTAAGAACCTTGGGATGGATTTGACAACAGCATTTAATATATTTGCACAGCAGGCAGTTAGGGAACAAAGAATTCCATTTGAAATAAGGATGGATGTACCTAACAAGGATACTATGGAAGCTATGAACAACACCTTAGAAGGTAAAAATCTTAGCAAGACATTTGATTCTGTCGCTGAATTGATGGAGGACTTGAGTGCTGAAGATTAGATATGAAAAGAGTTTCAAAAAGGATTATACCAAGGTAATAAAACGTGGATATGATCCAAAAGCATTTGAAACTGTTGTTGAGATTCTTGCGAACCAATATCCGATGCCGAAAAAATACAGGGATCATTCTTTGATTGGCAATTGGAATGGCTTTAGAGAATGTCATATTGCTCCTGGCTGGTTATTAATATATCGAATTAATGATGATGCACTGGAATTATGTCTAACTAGGACAGGAACGCATAGCGATTTATTTAAAAAATAGGATAGGAGTTGGGATGTCATCAACTCTTTTATTGGTTAATGAGGTGAGATTAATGAAAGACTTTATTTTAAGTGCATTGCCCTTTGTCATAATTGGGCTATGCCTAGCAATAATATTTGCAAATGTAAAGAAGAAAAAGGATAACTATTGCTCTGAAGGTATGTGCATAGGCATGTGCCTTGGGGTTGCAGTATCCACCTTTATGAACATAAGCATGGGACTAGGAATATCCCTGGGCATGCTAATAGGTGAAACAGTAGGAATATTAATTGAAAAGGATAAGTAGTGATGAAGAAACGTTTACTGATTATCTTAAGTTTGTTAATAGCTACATGCGCTTTAACGGCATGCAGCGAAAAGTCTACCTCAGATGAGGTTTTAGATAAGCTGGGCTTTAGCCTTGGAGTTCCAGGGGATGCTGAAAAGGTAGAATACTACATTCTTGATGGTGATACAGAAGAATTAACATTTACCTTAAATGGCCTCGACTATACAGCTCGTCTAAAGAGGGCAGCGTCCTTTAAGGACATATCTGGCCTAAAGTACGACTGGACGGATACGGTGGACTTTCCACTTAACGGATGCGAGTGTAAGTCCATGAGATATCTTGGCGATAGCAAGGTTATTGACCTATGCCTATGGTACGATGAGACTTCAGGCCTAATGTATTCACTTACCACATCAGATAAATCTTTAGATGGCTTCGACATCTGTGCCATAGCCCTAAAGGTATATCAGCCAATTACGAAGTTCGCTGGCGAATACAATATAGTAGGAGACGGTAACTGGAGACTTAGAATCTATGAAGATGAGGAGATAGGCTACTGGTATCTAAACATCTACGATAACAAGAGCGATACAGGAATCTATGGACCAATAGACGTGGTGGGAGATGACTACATAACCGTATTCTATGGCCCAGACTACTATACCAAGATGCCTTCACCATCATGGAAGGTTAGCGGGGATAGATTTGAGCTAACATATAAAATAACTGACGATGGAATAGAACTAACAAATAGCGGAGCAACTTTAAAGTTTAAAAAACTGGAGGAATAACATGAAGTTCTTTAAGCCAGTATGGATGACAAAGGATAAAAGTGAAAAGGATGAGGCCATATATGAGGTAAGACAAATGGCAGATGATCAAGGTAAGCTACTTAAGGTAGCAAGGGAAGCATACCTTGATGAGGTACGCTATGCTGCAATTTGCCTGATCACCGATGATGAGGCCCTATTTGAGATTGCACTGATAGAGGAGCGAAGCAAAAATATTGAGGAAGCAATTGCTAGGATTAAGGACAAGGCATACCTTGAGAAGATCATAAGTGAATCTGAAGATAAGTACCTTATTGAAAGATGCAAGGCCAGACTACTTTCTTGGGGCATTGACTTTAAAAACTTATCTACCCAGGAAGCAGTAAATCTGTTTGCAGGGTTAGATGTGGAAAGCTATGAAGTCTTTGCTAAAAGCAAGAACTTTGATATAGCTTTAGATAAGTTTACCGATGGCGATTTGCCATCAAACTTCGCCCAGGTTCCTGAAGAAATTGCAAAGAAAATCTTTGCTAGTTTTCTTGCAAAGCACTGCAGGTACCACGGAGTTAATCCAAAGGTGCGTGGCTTTTACGATAACGACGCCATAAAGACATTTGCTCCATACTTTAAGGAAATATGGGACGAGACAACATACCAGGGCTTAAAGGAATTAATTGCAAGATTCATATGGCCATATTCAGCCCAGGTAGCTGAATACATGCTTTTAAATAATGTGAGGCTTGGCGAGGATATTCCTCTTGAAAGCAGCAACCAATCAACTTTGGTTAAGCTAGTAGATAACCTAGATGTACTACGCTATGCAGCGGAGAATAGCTACAGCGATTACATTAGGGAATGTGCCAGCGAAAAGTTAAAAGGAAAACACATAGGCTGATTATTACATCAGCCTTTTTTATTGACTCCTCACCCTGTAGAAAGTATACTTTCTAGTAAGAAAAATGTACTTTTTAGGAGAAACGACATGAAGAAATTAGTAACGCTAGGCCTTACACTTGCCCTAGTCTTTACAAGTACAGTAGGAACATTTGCAGCTACAAAATATACCTTTAACTGGGGAGAATACTTTACCCAGGAACCAAGGACAGTAGACTGCTATTACCAGGATAAATACTTTGAAAAGGATTCAAGTAAATACAATAGGCATCTTGCATCAGCTTCAATGGCCCTGTCACTTACAGGAACAAGATCTGTTGCAAGTGAAAATCCAATTGATGCACTTAAGAAAATTGGATGTAAGAACATTAAGAGCGTAAAGCACGCTGGAAGCAAGGCCATAGTTTACGGACAAAAGAAGATTAAAGGCGGAAAGCTAGTAGTTGTAAACACAAAGGCCACATACGGCTTCTGCGAATGGGATAACAACGTATACTTCGGTGAAAAGGGTGACCTTGCAGGATACAAGGATATCTGCGATAAAACATATAGCGCCCTTGTTAAGTACGTTAAGAAGGATGAAAAAGTAAAGTTTTGGATAGCAGGTCATAGCAGAGGAGGCGGCATAGCAAACATCGTTGCAAAGAGACTTTCAGATAAGTTCGGCAAGAAGAACGTATACTGCTACTGCTTCGATAACCCATACACCACCACAAAGAAGGATGGCAACGCAAAGTACACCAACATCCATAACGTGCTAATACAAGAATCGGGGGCATCAGTTCTCATCCCAGCATACATGGGCTTCGATAGATACGGAGTAGTGGATAAGGTTTTCTCAGCAGCAGACGATGAAGAAATGCTTCCAATGCTACACAGAATTTCAGATATGGAGTATCTATCTGCTAAAGACTTTAAGTGGTCAAGCTGCAGCGGAGTGGCTGACCAGCAGCAGTTCTGGGATCAGGCCCTTTACCTACTAGAAAAGGTAATGCCAAGTAGAGAAGCATTTTGCAAGGAAGTAACGCCGTATGCACTAGCTGCAGCAAAGAAGTTTGGCTACGACGAGGCATATACATTTGAAAGGGCCGCAAGATCATTTGCAGTCCACCTATATGACATAGTCCAGTTTAAGGATGATCCAAATCACCCTAAGGATATATTAGCAGTTGGATTTAACAACCTGCTAAAGGATAAAGAACTAATAGATGTATTGCTAAACATCAATCCTAAGTGCGCTAAGCAATACGCAAAGCTGGTAAGCTCAGCGTGGAAGGGCCTAGGCATAGAGGATATGGTAAGCGTAGATGAAGCAAAGGATCTAAAGCTAATGTTTGCCACATTGTTAGAGCCACTGCTTAAACTGGTTAAGCTTGATCTAATGCAAAATCACAAGATACTTGAAGCGGTACTGCTAAACAAGGAAAGACTGTACGATTGCCACGTTCCAGTAACAATGATGGCATATCTAATGTCACAGGATGAATATTACAAGGAGTAAGTTATGAAGAAGAGAATACTATCAATAGTTTTAGCTGTATGCGTAATGACTGTATTTTCAGCTACAAGCGCATTTGCAACTACAATTTCAGCACCAGATACTGCAAAGAAGGGTGCTAGTGTAAAAGTTACAGTAACAACAGAGGACTTCATTGGAACGACAGATAACTACTGCCGCGTCAGCGTGTATTCCCTAGATAAAAACGGTTTACTAGTACTAGAGCAGGACGTGCCATACCAACAGGCAGGCCAAGTCTTAACACTAGACCTTACATTCAAGGATAAAGGCGACTACGCAATCTATGCATCTGCATACCACCTGGTAAACGGATTCGTAAACTGGAACATGGAGAATAACGGTGGAAGAAAGATGTATTTCATAGGTAACCAGAAGATAATGGCAGACTGCGCTACTAGTCTAGAGGTTAAAGCAGTAAGTACTCCAAAGGCTACAAGCGTAACTTCACTTACAGCAGTATCAAAAGGCTTTACCGTTAAGTGGAAAAAGGTTACCTGCAAGGGTTACCAGGTTAGATATTCAGTAAATTCAAATATGAAGAACGCAAAGAAGGTTACAATATCTAAGCCAGGTACAACTTCTAAGACTGTAAAGAATTTAAAGGCTAAGAAGAAATATTACGTACAGGTTAGAACATACAAAGTGGTTGACGGAAACAAGGTATATTCAAAGTGGACTAAGGCAAAGGCCGTAACTACTAAGAAATAGAGGGAGATATGAAAGAACAATATCCATACATGGATCTATTAAAGATAACCATTGAAGAGGTAGATAAAGAGGGTGCTAGAGGATACATTCCAGCACTTACTCAGTTTACAGATATGACAGATGATTTAACAGCAGGAGCATACACCTCACTTGCAGATGCAATAGGTGGAATTGCGGCAAGAGCTACAGGAGATATGTATGTTACCCAAGGGTGCTCACTTCAGTTTTATGAGAGTACAAGGGTAGAGCATCAAAAGCTTTATGCCAAGGCAAAGATAAGGCATAGGGGAAGTAGAACATGTATCGCAGCAGTAGAGCTTAGCCACGAAGATGGCACTATCGTTTGCGATGGACAATTTTCATACTCAAAAATTTAGGCGCATTTAAAATGCGCCTATTGTTTTAAATATGAAGATCCATAGGAATAAGGAGATGCTGGAGAAAAGGGTGGTGAATATTACACCGTTACATGCCAGGTTCTCGTTTGAGCCCATCTGTTGAGCCATGGTGTAGCTGGAGATAGCAGTTGGAGGAGCAAAGATTGCAAGTATGGTTGCAAAGGCAACCCCTCTAAAGCCTAGGCCGTATGCTGTAAACAGCACGATGGCAGGCATTACTATTAGCCTTCCTAGAAGTATTACCCCTAGGTCCTTCATGCCCTCCCTTACCTTACCAAAGTCAAAGGATGCACCAAGCACAACTATGGCTAGAGGTGTGCCTACCTTGGCTAGGTCAGTTACAGTAGTCTCTAGGATGCCAGGCATATGTATTCTAGCTACCAGGAATACTATACCTATAACCCCGCCTATGATAAGCGGGTTAGTAGCTATTCCTATCAGCACCTTGCGGATATTGGCCTTTCCGCCTCTAAATGATTCTAGGGTTACTACAGCAAGCACGTTATACATGGGAACCACTATAGCTATCAATAGGCAGCTAAGGCCGATGTTACCAGGCCCAATCAGCTGAGTTACAATTGGAACCCCCAGTATTACGTAGTTGGTCCTGTAGATGGCGTGAATCATAGCGCCCCTATTAATCCTATCCTTTTCAAGAGGAAAGACTAGAAGGTAGGAAAGAAAGTATACAGCCATTATTCCAACAACCACAAACAGCATTACCTGATGGTTTATGGTCTTATCTAAGTCAGCAGAATAGATGTTGCTGAACATGGATATTGGAAGGAACACCTTGAATACCAGCTTGTTTACCTTGGATATTTCCTCTCGAGAGAGAATTTTCGACTTACGTATTAACATCCCCACACCTATCATTAGGAATATGGGGATGATTGCTTTTATTGAAAAGATTAAATTGTTCATACTAGTCCTTGGTACTGGAGTATTCGGATAAAACCACGCTGGCTGCAACTAGAGCGCCGCCTATTGCGCCTATAACGCCCATAACCTCGTGAAGGATAAGTACGGAGGAGATTCCTCCAAGTACAGGCTCCATGGTTAGGATCAGGCAAGCACGGTTGCTTGGCACCTTGTCTATGCAGAAGAACTGCAGCAGGAAGGCGATGGCCGATGCGCATACGCCCATGAAGATAAGTGAACCAATCTCCACTGGTGTAAATGATGTAGGTATCTGCTCTCCCAGGATAAACATGCAGATAAGGGAAAGGATTGCTATGGATGTTAGTGACACTATGGTTAGGGCCACGTTATCCATGTTCTTTGCCCTGTGGTCTATAGCTACCAGCTGTCCTGCTCCAAATATTGAAGCGGATAGGGAGATGATGTCTCCAAAGTTTAGACCAATTGATGCGTTTCCGCCCATGGAGATCAGATAAACACCTACTACGCACAAGGTGATGCATCCGAAAAACTTCTTGGTTATCTTTACTTTATAGAAAAGCCAGTTTAGTAGAGGTACACAGATGGCACCTAGGCACGAGAAAAATGCGCACCTAGCGCTGGTGGTGTACTTGATGCCGATGGTAGCGGTGATGTAGCATAGGAAGTTTAAAACTCCTACCCAGGAACCCACCTTGATAATGTCCCAGCTGATCTCCTTAAGCTTCTTGTGGAAGATCAGGCTGACTAAGATTGCAGCCACAACGAACCTGAATGACATTATGAAGAAGGTTGGCACATCTTCGCAGAACTTAAGGGCAGGAAAGCCCAGTCCCCAGAACATGGCTACCACGAACAAACCGGCTACATATATTAGCTGATGGTTCTTCATAAAATACTCCTGAATCTATTGATAAATAGAGTTTATCATAGGCTCACTCTTTTGACAAATACTAATTACTTTGCTAAAATATCTAGATAACATATATAAGGAGAAGTGTAGATAAATGCCAAGACCCGCTTTAGAAATAGCACTTACAGCCAATGAGCTTTTTAGCCCTTTCGAAATATGCCAAAGTCAGGCAAGAAGAGCTAAGGAGCTGGCAGAAAAACTACAGAATCAGAAGGTTACAATTTCAGTAATTGGCCAGTTTAAAAGAGGAAAGAGTACCCTGGTAAATGCCATCCTAGAGGACGACATTCTTCCAGTGGGAATAGTGCCAGTAACTGCTGCAGTAACCGAGATCAGATATGGAGAAAAAGCTGCAGATGTCCTATTCAATAACGGCGTTGTAAAGCCAGTTGAATTTAAGGATCTGCATGAATATATTAACGAACAGGAAAACCCTAAGAACGTGCTGGGAGTAAGCTCAGTTACAATGTATGCACCTAGTCCTTTCTTAGAGGACGGGATTACATTTGTAGACACTCCAGGAGTAGGGTCAGTTCACCAGAACAACACCGACGCAGCCTATGCCTTCGTAAAGGAATCTGACGGGGTAATATTCATGCTTAGCGTGGATAGTCCTATCAACCAGATTGAGATAGATTTTCTTAAGAACGCCAAGGAGTACGCATCCAAGTTCTACTTTGCAGTAAACAAGGTGGACGTAATATCTGAGGAAGATCTAAAGGCATACATGGAATACTGCAAGAACCTTCTAAAGGACATCATGGAGGTAGAAGATGTAACCATATTTCCTGTAAGCGCAAGGACAGGATACGGCATCAAGGAGCTAAAGGATACAATCACATACGATACAAAGCATTCCATCAAGGAAATACTTGAAAGCTCCGTTAAGATGAAGTTAGTTGACCTTATGGACGATGCCATGAAGCAGATAAAGCTTTACAGAAACGCTTTAAGCATGCCAATAGAAGACCTGGATCAAGGATTTAAGAAGATAAACGAAGCAATAGACCTAGCAGGTGAAAAGACTAGGGAAAAGGTGCTAGAGCATCAAGCTAAAAGAGAGGAACTTCTAAAGGGACTAGAAGAGGAGATAGAGCCTTTTAAGACCATGGCGCCCGAGATGGTAGGAGAGATATATAGAAAGTATGCCATCAGCTTAAAGGCATATAGCTTCATTAGAGCAGGAGAACTGGAAGCCTTTGTTAACGAAACTAAGAACGGCATTTCAAAGGAAGTGTCGGATCTATTCGGCATAGACTACCGCTACGATATTTCCAAGCTAGACTACATGAAGCAGAATATGACCATGGCTTTAGACGGCGATGATTTAGACTTTGAAAAACTTTTAGATGAGACCATGGCAAAGCTAGATAGCCAGGTAACAGATGAGATCAAGGGACTATGCGACGAGCTAAGGGATACCCTTAACGCCATCTTCATGTACAGAGAAGAAAACGCCTTTATCGTAATCAGAAGGATAGAAGATTTAAACAAGTTAGTAAGACATTTAAGGAGCCTGAGAGTAAAGATATGATAGGCCACAAGGTTAGAACATATGAATGCGATATGCACGATAACATGAAGGCAGATTTCATTCAAAAATACATGCAGGAAGCTGCAACAGAGCAGATGACAAAGGAAGGACTTCCATACGATGAGCTTTTAGAAAGAGGAGTTGCCCTTCTAATTAACAGAATGGACATAGACTTCATAAAGCCCATCAAGAAGTTTGACCAGATCGAGATTAAGAGCTGGCCATGTGAGGGAAGAGGAGCGACCCTACCTAGAAAGTATGAGGTATATAGGGGAGGAGAGCTTGTTGCTAAGGCCCTAGGCCAGTGGAGCCTAGTTGAAACATCAACCATGAAGATCATGAGGGCAAATGCCGTAGACTTTTCAATGTTCACCGTTGAAGAGGGAGACATTCCTAGCTGCGAAAGGTTTAAGTGTCCAGAGGATATGCAGCACGTTGACACCTATGAGGTAAGGTATAACGACTGCGACATCAACGGTCACCTTAACAACACCCAGTATCTTAGGATAGCTCAGGACTACATACCTGAATTAAACCAGGGAAAGAGAATAAGGCAGGCTAAGATACACTTTTCAAAGGAAGCCCCTTTAGGCTCAGTGATAGAGATATATTTAAAGAGAGAAGATAACACCATATATTTTAAAAGCCATATAGGCGATATGACAAACTGCGAAATGAAGTTAGTCCTAGGATAGAGATATGAAGAAGATAATTGCAACAATTTTAATAGCGCTGATGATGATTCCATCGATAGCCTTTGCCCAGATAGAAAACTACGGTTCATATTATATCTGGGATAGAGAGGGATTCTACAGCTACCAGCAGGATGAGAATATCATGTCCGTAATCTACACAGGCGGATTCGATGGGGACTATGAGACCATGGGTAAGGCCATGACAGCCATCAGACAGCTAAGGTACCAGTACCCAGACTCATACCTTCTTGATGCAGGAAAGATGAAGGGAAATGATCTTTCCATAGAGTATCAGGAAAAGGCTATGAACGTAATGGGATACGACGTATTCACCATTCCTACAAGCGCAGCTGCAATAGTAGAAAAGTACTATTCCAAGCTGGGCGTAGTTGGAAAGGGTTCCATAGATACGGCTAGAGGCGTAGACAAGGTAATATGCCTTTACGACGGAGATGAACCGGATTCCCTTGAAAGGGTAGATCTGATAATCTCCAGCGGGAAGAAGGGCCCAGACAGATCAGGAGACATTCCTATTCTTTACGCTGAAAAGAACAAGGTATGCCACATGACCATGGACCTTACTACTGGGGAGATACAGACCGATGCCATTGATTTAGATGACAGCGTATACGTAGACCCAGCAATAACTCAGGTTGAAGAGGAATACGATGAGGCTTTAGATGAGACCATATTTGGAATCTACGGTTTTTCAGGCAAGGACCTAATAGGACACATCAGAGTGTTCAATCCTAGCTTCATAGCTAAGGCCTACCTTAACACAGGTAGACTACTGGCAAAGGGCGACGCACCAATAGCGGGAGCCTTCTTTGCCCAGGGAACTATGAAGGGAAGCCTTAAGCCTGGAAAGGTGTACACAAAGGACCTTTACCAGCTGTTCGGTGAAAAGGAAAGCGGAAATCTGGTAGATGTATACCTATCTGGCGCTGAGCTAAAGATACTTGCCGAGATAGATGCGTCCATCTCAGAGAAGAACCCTGACGTAAAGATTTATGGGGCAGGCATTAGCTATGTATCCAACCCTCATAGATTTTACCGTAACAGGGTATCTGAAGTTAGACTTTCTAATGGAGAAAAGGTAAAGGATAGAAGCCTTTACAGGGTAATAACGGATACAAAGACTATCGACATACTGAAGCAGGCTAGAAAGGCCCCGTTTGGCCTTATGGACCTGGTTTTCAAGGACAAGGATGGAAATCCTTTAACAAGTCTTGGAAGCGCTGTAATCGACTATAAGGGCAAGGCTGTAAAGCAGTGGGTAGCAGTAGCAAAGGGAAAGATCGCTAAAAAAGGCGGATGCTGGTCAAGCCAGATAGAGGATAAGAGCCTAGGGGCTATACTTAAGAACCCAGGAAAGATCTTCGTAGTATCACTACTAGCTAGCATCATACTTTTAGCTCTAGTAATCCTGCTTATTGCAGCAATCATCGGCCTGATCAGAAGAAAGCTGGGAATAAGGAACACGGCGTTTATCAGAAACGCTAGGAAGGCCAACAAGCAGCCTAAGATGTTTTCCAACAGGAGAAAGGTTTACAATAGAAAAAACAAGTATAGAGGCGATGATCGTTTCATCCGTAGCTTTAGAAAGAAATAGAAAAAAGGCACTGCCCGGGAGAAAATCCCGGGTATTTTTTTATGTAAAAAAGTGGGGGAAAATGGTAAAAAAATAGTAAAAATTACTTGATTTTATACTCAAAGTGGTGTATAGTGGGGATAGTGAAAATGATAAGGAGGGATGAACTATGTTCATGGGTACCTATTACAACTCAATAGATGACAAGAACAGAATGATTATTCCTTCTAAGCACAGAGACCAATTGGGAGGAAGATGCGTTCTTACCAAGGGCCTAGATAAGTGCCTATACATCTACACTTTAGAGGACTGGGCAAAGCAGGTTGAAAAGATTACCGCATTACCTGAGTCAAATCCAGAGATCAGAAAATTCATAAGACACTTTGCAGCAAACGCAGTTGAGTGTGAGCTGGACAAGCAAGGAAGAATATGCCTGCCAGCAGAGCTTAGAAGCTACGCAGCCATCACAAAGGAAATGGTTACAGTAGGTGCTATTAGAA
Source organism: Clostridia bacterium (assembly GCA_024403135.1). Lineage (GTDB taxonomy): Bacteria > Bacillota > Clostridia > Peptostreptococcales > Anaerovoracaceae > JAKSSK01. The sequence continues at coordinate 38,361 of JAKSSK010000007.1, read as the reverse complement.
GAATTGAGATCTGGGCTGAGGAAGCTTTTAAGAGCGCAGGAACTATGGACACCAACGAATTCGCTAGCGCTTTAGAGGAATACAGCTTCTAGGAGATTAAATGGAATTCAAACATAAATCAGTTCTATTCGATGAATCGATTGAGAATTTAGATATTAAACCAGACGGAATATATGTTGACGGAACCTTAGGTGGCGGAGGCCATGCATCGGGCATATGCGAAAAGCTAGGACCTGATGGAATGCTCATAGGCATAGACAGGGACATTGAAGCCATAAACGCAGCATCAAAGAGACTTGAGAAATATGACTGTAAGAAGGTTTTTGTCCAAGACAACTATTCCAATATTAAAGAAATTTTACTAAACCTTAAAATAAATCACATTGATGGAGCCCTACTTGACCTCGGGGTTTCATCCTACCAACTGGATAATGAAGAGCGAGGTTTTTCCTATATGAGTGATGCGCCACTTGATATGAGGATGAACCAGCAGGACTCCTTTTCGGCTTACAACGTGGTTAACGAGTATAGTCAGAAGGACCTCGCACGAATTATCTCAGACTATGGGGAAGATAAGTGGGCATCCAGGATCGCCACATTTATCGTAAAGGCAAGACCCATAGAAACTACCTACCAGCTGGTGGATGCCATAAAGGCAGCCATTCCAGCATCGGCAAGGAGAAACGGACCTCATCCAGCTAAGAGAACCTTCCAAGCCATCAGAATTGAAGTTAATGATGAGCTTGGCCAGCTGGAAAAAGCAGTAAGTGCCTTCCTAGACGTTTTAAACAAGGATGGAAGGCTTTGTATAATAACCTTCCACTCCTTGGAAGACAGGATAGTAAAGGACACATTCAATACAAGAGCAAACCCTTGCACATGCCCTAAGGAATTTCCTGTGTGCGTATGCGGAAAGGTTGCAGACGTAAAGAAGGTAACTGGAAAGCCGATCATCCCGCTGGATGAAGAGCTTATGGTAAATCCTAGATCCAGGAGCGCAAAACTAAGAGTAGCAAAGAGGATATAATGAGTACAGCAAATATCACATACGATTACGGATTTGACTTCAGCAAGGAAAGAAAAGCTAAAGAAGTCAAGGCAAAGAAGATTGAGGTAAGAAAGGGCAAGGCAAACGCTCTAACTTACATCCTAGTAATAGGCATACTTTTATTAAGCGTAGTAGTGTGTTCAGCATTCACTGCTAATTTAAAGTATGAAAACAATCAGCTGATTGCTGAAAATCAAGAAATCCAAGATGAAATAGATTTGTTAAACGTAGAAATCCAAGCCGCTACTAACTTAACTAATATTGAAAAGATCGCTAGAAACAAATATGGAATGGAATATGCTGATGCAAGCCAGTACGTATACATCAAGGATGTAAAGGCACCTGGCAAGCAGTTCGCATCAACTATGAAGAAGGAAATATTTAACTAGCGCATAGATATAATTAAATAAGAGAGGTATGCCAGACAACTTAACAGGGAAAATAAGGTGTCTGGCTTTTGTCATATTATGAGAAAAGTGTCAACCCTTTACAAAAGAAGAATCACAATAGTTTTTGGGCTAATTTTAATACTGTTAGCCCTGCTTTGCGTGCGCCTTGCATGGATCCAAGTTGTAAAGGCTGACGAGTACAAGGCTATGGCCATCGAGCAGCAGACTAGAGACGTGCTTGTAGAGGCAAAGAGGGGAGATATTTTAGACAGAAATGGCAGCAAACTGGCAACCAGTGCAACCTGCTATACAGTTTGGATTAGACCTAACGAGCTAAAGAAGAGCCTAGAGGATGATCAGGTAGAGCCAGTAGCTGAAAAGCTTGCAAAGTACACCCACAAAAAGAAGGATACAATCTTAAAGTACATGGCATCAGATGATTCCATAGTCAAGGTTGCAAAATATATTAGCAAGGATGATGCAGCCAAGATCAAGGAAATTGGCGCAAACGGAATCCTGCTTGCAAAGGGTAGCAAGAGATACTATCCAATGGGTAACTACGCATCCCAGACCCTTGGAAGCGTAACAGAGGACAACGTAGGAAGAACTGGAATAGAGCTTGAATACGACCAATACCTTAGCGGAATTGCAGGTAGATGGATCAAGAACTCGGACCGTGATGGAGGAGAGCTATCCTTTGGTACAGACGACTACTACGCACCAGAAAACGGCTACGATGTGGTACTTACCATTGACCAGGCCATCCAGTACTACGTAGAAAAGGCTGTGAAGAAGGGCATGGCTAAGACTCATGCAGACAGGATCATGTGCATAGTATTAGACCCTAAGTCAGGGGATGTGCTAGCCATGGCCATGAATCCAGGCTTTAATCCAAACAATGCAACTGAGCCGGACAATAAGGCGGATAAAAAGAAGTTCGCAAAGTATACAGATAAGCAGCAGGTAAATTACCTTAACAAGATGTGGCGTAACTCTATGGTCAGCGATACCTATGAACCAGGTTCCACATTTAAGCTAATAACTGCAGCAAGCGCCCTTGAAGAAGGAGTGGTAAACACAAAGGAGAACCTTTACTGCAAGGGATCCATAAGGGTTGAGGACTACACACTTCACTGCAACGACGGTGCAAAGCATAAAAACCAGCAGCTTAGAGATGCGGTAGGTAACTCCTGTAACACCGCTCACGTAAGGCTAGCCCTTAGACTAGGTGAAAAGAAGTTCTACGATTACCTAGCACTGTTTGGAATTACAGATTTAACTAATATTGACTTGCCTGGTGAGGCATATGCTCAGGTTCAGCCTAGGGCAAACATAGGCCCTGTTGAACTTGCAACCATGGGCTTTGGTCAAGGTATTGCGGTAACTCCTATACAGCTTGTTACAGCAATCTCAGCCATCGGAAACAAGGGCATAGAGATGCAGCCTAGACTTGTAAAGGAACTTAGAGATGAAAACGGCAAGACCGTAAAGAAGTTTAGCCCTGTTAAGATCAGAAGAGTAATTTCCGAAGAAACAGCTAAGGAAATGTGCAAGATAATGGAATACGAAGTATCTAAGGGCGGTGGCGGAAGCGCTAAGATTGCCGGATACAGAGTCGGAGGAAAGACTGGTACAGCCAACAAGGCCAACAGCACAGGATATTCCAACAGCGTATATTCATCCTTCATCTGCATGGCACCGATGAACGATCCACAGGTTGAAATCCTTGTAATATGCGATAACCCTAAGGGCCTGATATATGGTAGCTACACAGCTGCACCAATAGCAAAAGAGATAATGGAGCAGACAGTTAAGTACCTTGGAATTGCCCCTTCATATACAGCAGCTGAAAAGAAGGCTTTAAAGAATAAGACGTACAAAGTTCCATCAATAACAGGAATGACAACTGAAAAGGCCTTAGGCGTAATTGGTGGATACAACGTAAAGAGCAAGGTAGTTGGAAAGAAAAACAAGGTAGTTGATCAGTATCCAAAGGCTGGAGATACAATCAAGGCCGGCGGCACAGTATACCTGTACACGGAGTAACATGAGAGAATTTACATTAAGAGAAATTGAAGAAGGAACTAGAGGAAGGATAATCCTAGGAGATCCTGATGCTAAGATTAAAGGCCTATGCATAGACTCTAGAAAGTATGAAGAAGGAAATCTTTTCTTCGCCATAAAGGGAAATGTAACAGATGGCCATAAGTACATCAAGGACGGCATGAACGTGGTGGTATCCGATGAAAGTGCTATTAAGGGCCTTAAGGTAAACGCAGTTCTAGTTACAGATACAACAAAGGCTATGGCTGATTTAGCAAGGTATTACCTTAAAAGTTTCGATGCAAAGAAGGTATGCGTTACAGGAAGCGTAGGAAAGACCAGCACAAGGGATATGGTCTACTACGTGCTTAGCCAAAGGTTTAAGACAGGAAGAAATATAGGAAACCTTAACAGTGAGTTTGGAATCCCAATGATGATAATGTCCTTTGACCCCGACCTAGAGGCCATGGTGCTTGAAGTAGGTATGGATCACTTCGGTGAGATAGACAAGATGGTTCACGTAATTGAGCCGGACATTGGCATCATTACAAACGTAGGAGTATCCCACATAGAAAACCTAGGTTCCAGAGAGGGAATCCTAAAGGCAAAGATGGAGATAACAAACTGCTTTGATGAAAGTAGCCTTCTAATAGTCAACGGAGATAACGACCTATTAACCTATGAAAACACAAAGGGAATATACAGGCTGAAGAGAGCAGGACAAGGGGAAGGAATGGATGCCCTGGTAGAAAACGTCAGAGACTACGGCGATGAGGGAATCCAGTACGATCTTACCGTAGAAGGAAAGACTTACGACGTAAGGCTATACGTGCCTGGTGGCCACAACGCCATCAACAGCGCCCTGGCAATTTTAGCAGGCCTAGACCTTGGAATTAAGGTGGAGGATGCCATAGAAGGCCTTCAAAAGATGGAGCTTACAGGTAAGCGCCTAAAGGTAGAGGAAAAGGATGGCATCAAGGTCATAAACGATACATACAATGCCTGCCCGGACTCCATGAAGAGTGCACTTAATTCCCTTGTTTCAACGAAGGGTGAAAGAAAGGTTGCAATACTTGGAGACATGTACGAGCTGGGAGAGGATTCCGCCATATTCCATAGACAGGTTGGTGAGTATGCAGCGGAGCTTTCTGGACTAGATGTGCTTATCTCGGTAGGAGAACTTGGTAAGGATATTACAGCTGGCGCAAAGGATAGGCTAGTAACTTACCACTACGATAAAAAAGAAGATCTATACAAGGATTTAGATAAATTGATTAAGAAAGGCGATGTAGTTTTAGTTAAGTCCTCCAACGGACTTCACACTGAGACCATCGTAGAGGAGCTATTGAAATGACACTAAGAATATTCTTGCTATTAATTATTACGGTAGCCGTTTCCATCGGACTTACAGCAATAGTAATTCCAATGATGAAGAGATGGCACTTCCAGCAATTCCAAAGAGAGGAAGGACCACAGTCCCACATGGTTAAGCAGGGCACACCTTCCATGGGAGGTATAGGCATCGTGCTTGCACTGATCATTGGCTGCCTGGTAGGAGGCCTACTGTTTAGAGGCTGCCTAGGCTTAGACATGGTTGTAATGATCCTTACCACAATCCTGTTTGGAGTAGTTGGATTTACCGACGACTATAACAAGGCTGCAAAGAAGCAAAACGAAGGACTATCACCAATTCAGAAGATCATCTTCCAGGTGGTAATAGCAGTATGCTTTGCAGTTTACGTTGGATACATTTCACCTGCAGGAACTACGGTTTGGATACCATTTGCAGATATCTACGTAGACTTTGGCATCTGGTACATACCTTTCATCGTATTCGTACTTCTTGCCATGACAAACAGCGTAAACCTGACAGACGGAATGGACGGCCTTGCTTCTGGAGTTACAACCTTCGTTGCAGTAACCCTTGCAATATGTGGAATGTACTTCATGAACATGCCAGCAATAGTATTCTGCCTAGCTCTATGTGCAGCTTGCATGGGATTCCTGTTCTTTAACAAGTATCCAGCAAAGATATTCATGGGAGATACAGGCTCTATGGCGCTAGGTGCAGCCCTTACTGCAGCGGCAATCGCCATGAAGGCAGAGCTTCTACTTCCAATTGCAGGACTTATCTATGTGCTTGAAGCACTTTCAGTAATTATCCAGGTTGGAGTATTCAAAAAGACTGGAAAGAGAGTGTTCAGAATGGCACCGCTTCACCACCACTTCGAAGAGGGCGGAATGAAGGAAACAAAGGTAGTATTGATGTTCTGGCTAGTAGCAATAGTTTGCTGCGCATTAACTTTATTAATTGTATTTGCATAAAAGAGGCATAGATATGGATTTTAAGGATAAAAAAGTACTGGTTATTGGTATGGGTAAGTCTGGAGTTGCAGCAGCTCACGCCTTATATGAGCTTAAGGCTAAGGTAACCCTTCAGGATTCAAAGGAAGAGGAAAAGATAGATAAGGATCTTCTTAACTGGCTAAAGGGTAAGGACATTGAAAAGTATTTCGGCAGACTTCCTGAAGATATGACCGTTTTCGACTATGTGGTGCTTAGTCCTGGAGTAAGCCCTGAGGCACCTTTTTTAAAGGATGTTCAGGAGAAAATCTTGGGAGAACTAGAGCTTGCTTACCAGGTAGGAGATGGAACATACATCGCAATAACTGGAACTAACGGAAAGACAACAACTACCACCTTGGTAGGTGAAATATTTAAAAAGTCTGGCATGAGGACTCACGTTGTAGGTAACATTGGTGTTGCTGTAGTATCTGAATCCATCGGAACTACAAAGGATGACATCATGGTAACTGAAACCAGCAGCTTTCAGCTTGAAACAATACACGACTTTAAGCCAGTTGTATCAAGCATATTAAACCTTACACCTGACCACTTAAACAGACACCACACCTTTGAAAACTACGGTAAGGCAAAGGCTAGAATCTTTGAAAACCAGGATGAAGCAGGATACCTGGTAATTAACTACGACGACAAGGAGTGCTGGAAGCTTAGAGAAGGAGCTAAGGCAAAGGTGGTTCCTTTCTCAAGGAAGGAGACCTTCGACTTTGGCGCTTACATTAAGGATGGAAAGGTTTATGTTTCTGGTGAAGAAATCGTGGACGTTAAGGATATTAGGATTATCGGTAGCCACAACCTGGAAAACGTTCTTGCTGCAGCAGCCATCGCATACTACGGCGGAGTGGATAAAGAGGTAATAGGCCAGGCAATTAGAGAGTTTCCTGGTGTAGAACATAGAATTGAGTATTCAGGAACTGTCAACGGCGTTAAGTACTATAACGATTCAAAGGGTACTAACGTAGATGCAGCTGTAACTGCAATTAACGCCATAGATACAGACATTCACATAATTGCGGGAGGAGATGGCAAAGGCCAGGACTTTGCACCTTTCGTAGCTAAGTTTTCTCCTAAGGTAAAGACAATGATCGCCCTAGGAAGAGACGGTAAGATAATCGCTGATGAAGCGAGAAAGATAGGCTTTGATAATATCATATTCGTTAAGGATATGGAGGAAGCCGTAAAGACATGTCACAAGGTAGCAAAGCCAGGAGATAGCGTACTGCTTTCACCTGCCTGCGCAAGCTGGGACATGTACGATAATTTTGAGCAAAGAGGAAATCACTTTAAGAAATGGGTAAAAGAATTAGGCTAAACATTCCAAAAGGAAATGGTAATGTGGATTTCACAATCTTAATATTGGTACTAGCTTTAACCTTGTTTGGTATAACCATGGTATTCAGCGCCAGCTACTACTGGGCGTTAGATGATCCAACAGAAGGTCCATACTTCTACCTGATAAGGCAGGGTGCCTGGGCTTTAATTGGATTCATATTCATGATCGTCTTTAGCCAGATACCTTACGAGATATATGGAAAAGACCAGGTAGTAGGCATAGTGCTTTTAGCATCACTAGGTTCACTGGTTCTGTTATTCACACCACTAGGTGTAAACATTAACGGTGCCACAAGATGGCTAAACCTAGGGGTTACAACGGTAATGCCAGGAGAGTTTGCAAAGCTTGCGGTGATCATAGTGGTATCTGCATTTTTAGCAAAGGAACCTAAGAGGATACTGTCCTTTAAGAGGGGAATCCTGCCTTTGATAGTTCTAGCAGGAATATACGCTCTATTGATATATAAGCAGCCAAACCTTTCCACAGCCCTTGTAGTTGTGGGAATAATCCTAGCAATAGCCATACTTGCAGGACTTCGCTTTAGATACGTGTTCCTTGCAGTTGGCGGACTAGGACTTTTGGTTATTTCACTTTTAGTTTTTAAGCCAAACAACTACCAGGTTAGAAGAATGATGAGCTTCGTGGATCCGTTTAAGGATGCCCTTGGAGATGGCTTCCAGGCGGTTCAGTCACTGCTTGCCCTAGGCTCAGGCGGACTATTTGGAGTAGGAATTGGTAAGAGCGTTCAAAAGAACCTATACATTCCAGAGCCTCAGAACGACTTCATCCTTTCAATTATCGGGGAGGAGCTAGGCTTTGTAGGAATTATCATCCTTCTGGCCGTTTACACATATCTAATCTACAGAGGATTTAAAGTTGCATTAAACGCCAAGGATAGGCTGGGCATGTTCCTAGCTGGTGGCGTTACAAGCATGCTTGCAATACAGGTAATAATCAACGTTGCAGTAGTTACATCATCCATGCCTTGTACAGGCATTACACTACCGTTTATCAGCTACGGCGGAAACGCCATGTTGATGTTCATGATGAGCATGGGCATACTGCTCAATGTATCTAAGAAAAGCAGGAGATAGTTATGAGAGCAATAGTTACAGGCGGAGGAACAGGTGGACACATCTACCCAGCTCTTGCCATTGCTGACAAAATTAAAGAGGAAGAACCAGGATCAGAGATCCTTTACATAGGTAACGACCTGGGCCTTGAAAAGGACATAGTGCCAAAGACCGGCTACGACTTTAAGATGGTAGACGCAAGGTGGCTACTTTCTGCAAGCCCAAAGGAGCTTTTCCTAACATCCATTTCCGTGATGAAGGGAAGAAGTCAGGCCCTAAAGCTTATGAAGGAGTTTAAGCCAGACGTGGTAATTGGAACAGGCGGCTTCGTGTGTGTTCCTGTAGTTTTAGCAGGAAAGAAGTACGGCGCAAGGACCTTTATCCACGAACAAAACGCATATCCTGGAAAGGCCAACAGACTCCTTGAAGGGGTTGTAGATAAAATATTCCTAGGCTTTAAGGACGCTTCAAGATACTTCAAGAAACCGGAGAAACACGTGTATGCAGGAAACCCTGTTAGAAAGTGTTTCTTTGAGATGGATAAGGAAAAGGCTAGAGCTGAACTAGGCATTTCAAAGGACGACTTTGTACTCTTCGTATTTGGCGGAAGCCAGGGCTCGGAAGAGATAGACAAGGCCTTTTTCCCACTTCTAGAAAAGTTCTCCAAAGAGGATGAGATGACCACCATCTTTGGAACGGGAGACTACTATTACGAAGACATCCAGGCAGGTCTAAGGGAAAAGGGAATCGACCTTGGGGACAAGGTGATCATGAAGGCGTACTTTACAGACATGGAAAAATACATGGCAGCAAGCGACCTAATAGTTGGAAGATCAGGTGCATTATCCGTAGCTGAGACTACAGCATCAGGTAAAGCAGCCATATTTATTCCTTCACCAAACGTAACAGCAAACCACCAGTTCTTTAACGCCAAGGTGGTAGCAGATAGAGGGGGAGCCTTTATCCTAGAGGAGAAGGACATGACCAGTGAAAAGCTGGAAGAAGAGATTTTAAAGATAAAAAACGACAGTAAGCTTTTAGAGGAAATGAGCAAGGCTTCACTTAGCTGCTCACCTAAGGAAGCGACGGATATTATATATTCAAACTTGAAGAAGTAAAGGTATTGTTTTATGTCAAAAGAGATTTTCGTTGGCAAAAAAACTAAAGAACTGAAGTCCCTTAGAAAGAACAAGGAAGTGGACTACGAAACCCACAGGGATAAGTATAGGAAGAGGCATTCCAAGAAGAAATTCTGGCTTAGATTTTTCATCATACTTGCCGTTATTTTGGGCTGCGCAATTTTCCTTAATTCCAGCTTCTTTGACGTGGACACCATCAAGGTGGTGGGAAACAAATACTTTGAAAAAGACCAGATTATTGCAATAGCAAATGCCCAGGAAGGAGACAACCTGTTCTGGGGAAGAAATAAAGGGGAGATTAAGAAGAGACTTTCAAAGAACCCATACATCGAGGAGGTGAATGTCTCATTTAAACTTCCTAGAACTAGGATAATCACCGTCAAGGAAAGGATCCAAAAGTGCTACATCAAGGTGGGCAAGAAATATGTGATCATGGACGGCAAGGGCTTCGTGCTAAATGAAAGTGAAACCAAGCCTAAGCTTACGGAGATTATGAACATCAAGATCAAGAAGGCAGTAGAGGGAAAGATTCTAAAGCCTGAAGAACAGGTGAACTTTGAGAAGGTGCTAAACATCATAACGAAGATGGAAGCAGATAATGTATACTTCTCCAAGATAAAGATAAAGCAAGGCAAGGTTTACGCCTATGTCTATGACCATCTAATAGTGCAAAGCCAGTACAAGAGACTGCTGGAACTTATGGATAACGGAAAGCTTTCCAAGGTTTTATACAAGCTTCAGCAGGACGGCATAAAGAGGGGCACAGTAACCATTGGAAATACGGACTACGTTTCATTTAGCCCTGTATAAGAAAAAAATCACAAAATATACAAAAAAATGGTGCATTGCCCTACTATATATGGTATAATCCTAATATATTAGGTTTAAAAACAATTAGGAGGTCAAACTAATGTTACAATTCGAGACAGTGCAAGATCAATCTTCAGCTGTAATCAAGGTAGTTGGAGTAGGCGGCGGCGGCTGCAATGCTGTAAATAGAATGATAGATGCAGGTCTTGGCGGTGTACAGTTCATCGCTGTAAATACAGACATGCAAGCTTTGAACAGATGCAAGGCAGACAACAAGATTCAGATAGGTGAAAAACTTACTAGAGGACTTGGTGCTGGTGGCAACCCACAAGTAGGCCAACAGTCAGCTGAGGAAACCATCGAACTTATCAATCAATGCTTAGAGGGAACAGACATGGTATTCATCACAGCTGGTATGGGCGGTGGTACAGGTACTGGTGCTGCGCCAATAATTGCAAGAGCTGCTAAGGAGATGGGTATCCTTACAGTAGGCGTAGTAACTAAGCCATTCTCATTCGAAGGAAGAAAGAGAATGAACCAAGCTGAACTTGGAATTACATATCTAAAGAAATACGTTGACTCACTTGTAGTAGTTCCAAACGACAAACTTCTAACAAATTGTGAAAAGAGCACTACAATGCTTGACGCATTCAATATGGCAGATGACGTATTGAGACAAGGCGTTCAAGGCATCTCTGACCTAATCTCAGATGTAGCATTAATCAATGTTGACTTCGCAGACGTTAAGTCTGTAATGACAGATAGAGGCATAGCTCACATGGGCGTTGGCTATGGCACAGGAGAAGACAGAGCTAAGATGGCAGTTAACGCAGCTATCGATAGCCCACTTCTTGAAACTAGAATTGACGGTGCTAAGGCAATCCTACTTTACATCGCAGGTGGCCTAGACCTAGGTATGCTTGAAGCAAGCGAGATATCACAACTTGTAAGAGAACAAGCTGATGACGATGCAATCATCATCTTCGGAGCTGCAATAGACGAATCTATGAACGACAAGGTTGCAGTTACTGTAATCGCTACAGGCTTCGATGAAGGATTAACACAGTATCAAGCTGCACCTAAGACAGTGATAGATGGAATTGAAGCAAAGGAAGTTAATCTTCAAGACATCTTGCCAACAGAGGAAGAAGAAGGGCCATCAAAATTCGATATTCCAGAATTCTTAAGATAAGATGAATTAAGCCGGTGGTAACCGGCTTTTCAAATAAATAGCATGATTAGAAAAATTGAATCTTTGGACAATAGAATAATCAAGCAGTGCATTAAGTTACAGACAAAGAAGTACAGGGATCAGGAGGGAAGATACCTTCTTGAAGGTCCTAACCTGGTGGAAGAAGCCATAAAGAATGGGGCTAAGGTTGAGGCAATCTTAGTGAAGGAGGACTTTAACTTCGACTACCAGATCCCAGATATCGACATATATTTTCTAGGCGATAGGCTCTTTAGCAAGATATCCCTTACGGACACTCCTCAAGGGATAATGGCAATAGTTAAAAAGCAGGAGCCAGAATTAGATAGCTTTCTAAAGGAAGGCGGCAACGTGCTTGTATTAGATAAGCTGCAGGATCCTGGAAACGTAGGCACCATGATAAGAACAGCAGACGCTGCAGGCTATTACGGAGTAATCCTGGTAAAGGGAAGCATAGACGTTTACTCACCTAAGGTGGTAAGGTCTGCTGCAGGCTCACTCTTTAGAGTGCCTATCATGTACGTAGATGACTACGAAAAGCTAGAAGAAATTTTAGAAACAAAGACAATAGTTGCAACAGGCTTTAACACCGACACATATTACTACGACGTAGACCTTACAAAGGACATAGCCCTTGTAATTGGTAACGAAGGTAACGGTGTAGATGAAAGGCTGATGGAAAAAGCGGACCAGGTGGTTAAGATTCCTATGGCAGGAAACATCGAATCACTTAACGCAGCAGTTGCAGCAGGCATCTTGATGTATGAAAGGAATAGAAATGCAAGAAAAGTTAAATGAAATTTTAAATAGGGCCAAGGAAAGCTTAGAAAAGGCCACTTCCATCCAGGAAACTGAGGACATTAGAATTCAGATGCTTGGAAAGAAGGGTGAACTTACTTCAATCCTTAAGTCCATGAAGGATTTAAGCCCAGAAGAAAAGAAAGCCCTAGGCATGGGGGTAAACAAGGCTAAAGCTGAAGTAGAGGAAATGCTTCAGAAGAAGTTTGAAGAAGTAAAGACTAAGGCTAGAGCTGTAAAGCTTCAAGCTGAAAAGATAGACGTAACTGAACCTGGAAAGGAAGTTGAGCTAGGATCAAAGCATCCTCTTACAGTTACAATCGAGGAAATCACTAAGGTATTTAAGAACATGGGATTTTCTGTAGTTGAAGGACCTGAAATTGAAACAGTATTCCACAACTTCGACGCTCTTAACGCTGGACCTAACCACCCTGCTAGAGATATGACAGATACCTTCTATGTAAACGAGGACATTCTTCTTAGAACACAGACTTCTCCTGTACAGGTAAGAACACTTCTAAAGGAAGAACCACCTATCAGGGTTATCTCACCAGGAAGAGTATTTAGATGCGACACTCCTGACGCAACTCACTCACCTGTATTCCACCAGATAGAAGGCCTGGTAGTTGATGAAGGAATCACAATGGCTGACCTAAAGGGAGTTTTAGACAGCTTTGCAAAGCAACTGTTTGGTGAAAATACAAGAACTAAGTTTAGACCACACCACTTCCCATTCACTGAACCATCAGCTGAAATGGACGTATCTTGCTTCAAATGTGGAGGCAAGGGATGTAGAGTGTGCAAGGGCAGTGGCTGGATTGAAATCCTAGGCTGCGGAATGGTACATCCTAACGTACTAAAGGTTGGAGATATCGACACAGAAAAGTACACTGGCTTCGCCTTTGGACTTGGAGCAGAAAGAGTAGCAATGCTTAAGTATGAGATCGACGATATTAGACTAAACTATGAAAACGATATGAGATATATCAAGCAGTTCAAATAGGAGGCGCAACATGATAGTACCGGTAAAATGGCTTAACGACTATACACCAGTAAATGTTTCAGCAGAAGAGTTCTGCGACAGAATGATCATGTCAGGTTCAAACCTTGAGACATGCACTATGATGGGAACTGGAATAGAAGGTGTAGTAGTAGGAAAGATTGAAAAGATAGAAAAACATCCTGACGCAGATAAGCTAGTAGTCTGCCAGGTAAACGTAGGTAAGGAAACTGTTCAGATCGTAACAGGTGCAACCAACGTATTTGAAGGAGCACTGGTTCCTGTAGCACTTGATGGAGCCCACATTCCTGGACCACTTCACGGACAACCTAAGACTGAAGATGGCGTAACCATCACTAAGGGAGCTTTAAGGGGAGTAGAATCCTGCGGAATGCTGTGCGGAGCAGGTGAACTTGGAATCGAAGATAAGTGCATTCCAATGATCTATAAGGACGGCATCTGGATCTTAGAAGGTGAATATGCTCTGGGAGAGGACATAGTTACTGCTCTTGATCTAGAAGATGCAATAGTAGACTTTGAGATCACACCTAATAGACCTGACTGCCTAGCAATGCTAGGAATGGCACGTGAAGCTTCAGCAACATTTAATACTGAGCTTAAGATGCCCCAAACTAAGTGCAAAAACGAGGTAGATGACGTTAACGACTACATCAAGGTAGAGGTTAAGTCAGACCTTTGCAAGAGATATACTGCTAGAGTTATCAAGGACCTAAAGATCGGCCAATCACCTTGGTGGCTACAGAAGAGACTTATTGCAGCTGGCATGAGACCAATCAACAACATCGTAGATATTACAAACTTCGTAATGCTTGAATACGGCCAACCGCTTCACGCCTTCGATATTCGCCAGCTTGCTGGTGCAAAGATCGTTGTGGATACAGCAAAGGACGGAGAAAAGTTTGTAACACTTGACGGCGTAGAGAGAACTCTAACAGCAGACATGCTAATGATAAACGATGGTGAAAAGCCTGTTGCAGTAGCAGGAGTTATGGGAGGACTTAACTCAGAGATTCTAGAGGATACTGAAGTGATGGTTCTTGAATCAGCTAACTTCTTTAGTAACAGCGTTCGTCTAACATCAAAGGCACTTACACTTAGAACAGAGGCTTCATCAAGATACGAAAAGGGTATCGACCCTAACCTTTGCGAAGAAGCTTCAGATAGATTCTGCTACCTGGTTGAAAGCCTGGGAGCAGGTACAGTAGTAAAGGGAATCATCGACTACTATCCTGAGGTAGAAAAGGCTAGCGTAGTTAAGGCTAGAGTTTCTAGAATAAATAAGGTTCTTGGCCTAGACCTACCTAGAGAGCAGATGGTTTCTTACCTTGAAAGCCTTGAGATGAAGGTTGAAGGGGAAGGCGATGAACTTCTAGTTACTGCACCTACTGTAAGACAGGACATCGAAATCGAAGAAGACATCGTTGAAGAAGTTGCAAGACTTTACGGCTACGATAACCTTCCTACAACCCTTCCAAGAGGAAACAAGGAAGCAGGAGAACCTCTTGCTAAGACCATGAGGGATGTGGCAAGAGACAGCCTATGCGCTATGGGATTAAACGAAATCCTAACTTACTCCTTCGTAAGCCCTAAGGTATTCGATATGACTAGAATAGACGAGGACTCATGGGAGAGAGGATACGTTAAGATTCTAAATCCTCTAGGCGAGGACTACTCAGTAATGAGAACCTTCCTTACTCCAAACATGATGGAAGTTCTAGCTAGAAACTATTCAAGAAAGCTAGACAAGGTTAGATGCTTTGAAATAGGTAACTGCTTTACTGAAAACTACATGGACCCTAAGGCTCTTCCAGATGAGGGATACTCCATCTGTATCGGTGCTTACGGACAAGGTGAAGACTTCTTCACTTTAAAGGGCGTAGTAGTTTCATTGCTTGAAAAGATGGGAGTAAAGGACCTTACATTTGAAGCTGAATCAGAGTACGGCGTATACCATCCAGGTAGATGTGCTAGAATCGTTGCTAAGCACAACCTTGAACTTGAATCTGGCGTAGTAGAAGAAGAGATAGAAGTAGGTATCATGGGTGAAGTTCATCCAGAGGTTATGGAAAACTACGGCATAAAGACTAGATGCTACGTATGCGAGCTACTTCTAGACAACATAATAGCAGCAAGCAACATGGAAATTCGCTTCACACCAATTCCAAAGTATCCAGCTATCTCAAGAGACATCGCCCTTCTTGTTAAGGAAGATGTAACAGTTGGAGCTATTGAAAAGGTTATTAAAGATGCAGCAAATTCACTTCTAAAGGAAGTTAAGCTGTTTGATGTATACAGAGGGGATCAGGTAGAAAAGGGATTTAAGTCAGCAGCATTTAGCCTGCTATATAGAGACAACGATAAGACTTTAACAGACGATGAAGTAAGCGCAGTTCACCAGGGCGTACTTAAGGCTCTAGAGGAAGAACTGGAAGCTAAACTTCGTGAAATGTAGGAAAGGAATTAGCTATGGAATCCAACAAAGTAACAGTAAAGATTCTTGGACAGCCATATACCATTGCTGGCGAGAAACCTATCGAGGAAATCGAGAAGATAGCAAACTACGTAGACGATAAGATGCAGACCATCTCAAAGATGATCAAGGACGGCACTCCAGGAAGAACTGCCATCCTATGCGCTATCAACACTGCTGAAGACTACTTCGATGCCCTAGAAAAGATAGAGATGCTAAGGGCAGCAAAGGAACAGGTTGAAAAGGACGCAAACCACTATCTTCAGATGTGGGAAGAAGCTAAGAAGAGCTTTCTAGCATACAAGGACAACGCTATTAAGGCTCAGGATTCAAAGAAGGCTACTGACGAAAGACTTCGCCAGCTTCAGGACAAGTGCCGTGAATTCGAAAACTCATTCTTCGACCTACAGATGGAAAACATTCAGTTAAAGGATCAGATAGACAAATTAAAGAAGAACAATCAATATGAACGATAAGGTTTTGCAGATACTGGAGTACAATAGAATAATTGGACTTTTGGAAGACTGCGCCGGTTCCTTTATGGCAAAGGAAAGAATTAAGGAACTGAAACCACAGACGGATATTGATGAAATAAGGGACTCATTAAGGTCGACCACAGAAGCGGTTGACCTTATTGTGCATAAAGGACCACTTCCTTTAGGTAACTTTTACGACATAGATAAAAGCGTTACCCTGGCGTACAAGGGAAGATCTCTTACCATGAAGGAGCTTATCCACGTTAAGTACAACATGAGGATAGCAAGAGAGGTGGTAAACTTCCTAAAGTACGATGTACCAGCGCTTCCTATCATCAATTCCATGGCATCAGTAATTGAAGTTTTTCCTAGACTTGAGGAGAAAATAGATAGATGCATTTTATCTGAAGATGAGATGGCAGATAACGCTTCCCCTGAGCTAAGGGACATTAGAAAGGGAATAGCTAGGCAAAACGATGCCATCAGAGCTAGGATAAACAACATCATCAACTCATCGGACAACAAGTCCATGCTTCAAGATGCCATAGTAACCGTAAGAGACGGAAGATTTGTAGTTCCAATTAAGCAGGAGCACAGGGCAAAGTTCCCTGGCATCATCCACGACCAAAGTGGATCTGGGGCAACCCTTTTCATAGAGCCTCAGGTTATTGTGGAGCTTAATAACCAGCTTAGGGAACTTGAAATGGCAGAGCAGGTAGAGATAGATAGAATACTTGCTGAGCTTTCAAGCGGTGTAGCTGAGTACTACCACCAGCTTTTAAATAACCAAAAGCTCTTAGCTGACCTAGACTTCATCATGGCAAAGGGAAAGCTATCCCTATCCATGAAAGGTGAAGAGCCAAGCATAAACGAAGAGCAGCTGGTTGAACTAAAAGAAGCTAGACATCCACTTATTGACGCTAGCAAGGTGGTTCCAATAAACGTAAGCCTTGGTGGAAAGTACAGGACCCTTGTAGTGACAGGCCCTAACACTGGAGGAAAGACTGTAACCTTAAAGACCATCGGCCTATTATCTCTGATGGCTCAAAGCGGACTTCACATTCCTGCAGCATCTACCAGCACACTTCCAATCTTCGAGGAAATATTCGCAGACATTGGTGATGAGCAGAGCATAGAGCAGAGCCTATCCACCTTCTCAAGCCACATGAAGAACATCGTATATATTACCAAGAGGGCTGATGAAAGGTCCCTTGTGCTTTTAGATGAGCTTGGAGCAGGAACTGACCCAACTGAAGGTGCAGCTCTTGCCATATCCATACTGGAGCACCTGGCATTTAGGGGCGCCATGATAGCGGCAACCACCCACTATAACGAGCTTAAGAAGTATGCAATCTCCAGTGAGAACGTAGAGAACGCATCTATGGAGTTTGACGTGGAAACCTTAAGCCCTACATACAGGCTTCTAATTGGTGTGCCTGGTAAGTCCAACGCCTTTGAGATTTCAAAGAAGCTGGGAATTAAGCCGGTGATTATCAACAAGGCTCGCCAGCTGATCGAGGGTAAGGACCTGGAATTCGAGGACGTAATTTCCGCCATCGAAGAGGACAAGAGGCAGGCTGCCAAGGCTAGGGATGAAGCTGAGCTTACTAACCTAGACATTAAGAAGAGGGAAGAAGCCCTAAAGCAAAGGGAAAGAGAACTTGAAAAGAAGACCCAGAAACTTCTTGAGGAAGCAAGGGAGGACGCTAGAAGAGTTCTAAGAGAAGCAGAAGAAACAGCCAAAGAAGTTCAAAAGGAACTTAAGGAACTTGCCAAGATGGAAAGCCTTGGACTTAGAAACAAGGAATTCCAGAAGACAAAGGAAAAGCTGAAAGATAAAACTAAGGAATACCAGGAAAAGAAGATCAAGGAGGTTAACCACGATCCAGTCAGCGTAGAAGAGCTTTCTGTAGGTGACAGGGTTAAGGTGTTATCCTTAGATCAAAACGGTGAAATCCTGTCACTTCCTGATGACAGGGATGAGCTACTAGTTCAGATGGGAATCATGAAGATGAAGGTTCACCTAGATGACCTGGTGCTAATAAATGACGGCACTAAGAAGAAGGCCAAGGCAAATTATGGCAACATGTTTAAGACCAAGGCCCAAAACGTATCCATATCCATCAACGTTCAAGGAGAAATCCTTGACGATGCAATCATGGACGTGGAGAAGTACTTAGACGATGCATATATGGCAGGTCTTAAGGAAGTAACCATAATCCACGGCCTAGGTGAAGGTATCCTAAGGTCTGGAATTAGGCAAAGACTTAGAGCCAACAAGCACGTAGCCTCATACAGAAAAGGTGGCTTTTCTGAGGGAGGAGACGGAGTAACAGTAGTTAAGTTTAAGGAGTAACTTATGTACATAGTAAGCGCTTGCCTGCTGGGAGAAAACTGTAAGTACGACGGAGGCAACAACAAAAATGACAAGGTCATTGAATTCTGTAAGTGCCACGACTACATTCCTGTATGTCCTGAAAGGGCGGCAGGACTTCCTTGCCCTAGACCACCTGCTGAATACGTAGGTGATAGGATACTGGATTGTACCGGCAAGGACGTAACAGCAGAGTTCATTAAAGGAGCAAGACTGGAGCTTGAAAGGGCTGGCGAAGCTAACGGCGCCATCCTGAAAGCCAAGAGCCCTTCCTGCGGAGTAGGCCAGATATATGACGGGACTTTTTCCGGAAAGCTTGTAGAGGGCGACGGATGTTTCGTTAAAATGCTAAAGGAAAAAGGAATTGAGGTAATATCTGAAAAAGGAGAAATCAAATGGTAGAATACAAACTTGAGATAGCAAAACTAATAAAGGAGCAGGTGGACCTAGAGCTTGAAGAAATCATGTCCATGATAGAGGTTCCTCAAAATGCCGACATGGGAGACTTTGCATTTCCATGCTTTAAGCTGGCAAAAACCTTAAGAAAGGCACCACCTCTAATCGCAAAGGGCATTGCTGAAAGCCTAGCCAATGCTTCCATGTTTGAAAAGGTGGAGCAGGTAAACGCATACGTTAACATGTTCGTATCTAAAGAGGAGTTCGTAAAGGACGCTGTAGCTGAAGTACTTGAAAAGAAGGAAGACTATGGTAAGTCTAACGTAGGAGAAGGAAGACCAGTAATCGTTGAGTTCTCATCTCCTAACATCGCTAAGCCTTTCCACATCGGACACATCAGATCAACAGTTATAGGTAACGCCATCAACAAGATCTACGATGCTATGGGCTTTAAGGTTACTAGAATTAACCACCTAGGCGACTACGGTACTCAGTTCGGTAAGATGATCGTAGCCTACAGACACTGGGGATGCGAGGAAGACGTTAAGCGTGAACCTATCAAGACTCTTTTAGAGTACTACACTAAGTTTCACGTTGAAGCTGAAACTGACCCTAGCCTAGAGGATGAAGCTAGAGAAACATTTGCAAAGCTAGAGCAAGGTGGCCAAGAGGAAACTAAGCTATGGCAGTGGTTCAGAGATGAATCACTTAAGGAGTTCACCAGGGTATACGATATGCTGGGCATCCAGTACGACTCATATGCAGGTGAATCATTCTACTCAGACAAGATGCCACAGGTAGTTGAGGAGCTTAAGGAAAAGGATCTTCTAGTTGAATCTAGAGGAGCCATGATAGTTGACCTAGAACCTTTCGGTCTTACTCCAGCTCCAATCCTAAAGACTGACGGCTCCACCCTATACATCACAAGAGACCTTGCCTGTGCAAAGTACAGGGAGAACACATACAACTTCTATAAAAACATCTACGTTGTAGCTTCTCAGCAGAATCTACACTTCCAGCAGCTTAAGAAGATCTTAGAACTAATGGGCTATGAATGGGCTAAGGACATCATCCACGTACCATTCGGACTAGTGTCCCTAGAAGAGGGAACTATGTCAACTCGTGCAGGAAGAGTTGTATTCCTTGAGGATGTACTTAACAAGGCAATCGAAGAAACTAGAAAGATCATCGAGGAAAAGGGAGTAGTAACTGAAAACGTAGAGGAAACCGCTAAGCAGGTTGGTATAGGCGCTGTAGTATTCAACGAACTATCCAACAACAGAATCAAGGACTACGTATTCAAGTGGGATAAGGTATTAGACTTTAACGGTGAAACTGGCCCATACGTTCAGTACACTCACGCTAGATGTGCTAGCATCATAAGAAACGCAGGTGAAATGGATCTAACTGGCTTTGATCCTAAGTACATCACTTCTGAAAGTGCATACCAGCTGGTAAAGGCAATTGCAGACCTACCTCAGGTAGTAATTGAAGCTGGTGAAAAGTATGAACCATCTGTAGTTACTAGACATATCGTTGATATCGCTCAGGGCTTTAACAAGTTCTATCACGATGAACACATCTTAGTAGATGATCCTGAGGAAAAGAAGGCTAAGGTTGCTCTAGTAGTAGCAGCTAAGACTGCAATTAAAAACGGCCTAGCACTTTTAGGAATGGACGCCCCAGAAAGAATGTAGCATGAGATATTACGGAGACATATATAGACCGCCCTCAGAGGCGTACAGCTTAATAATACAGGTTACTTACGGCTGCACTCACAACAAGTGCAGCTTCTGCACTATGTTCAAGGCTAAGAAGTTCAAGGTGCGTGACGAAAAGGAAGTAATTGAAGACCTAGATATGGCTAGAAGGTACTATGCATCAGTAGATAGAATCTTCCTTGCTGACGGAGACGCTCTATGCCTATCCAACCGCAGGCTTCTTCCTATACTTGACCACATTAAGAGAACCTTCCCTGAGTGCGAAAGGGTAACTGTATATGGCAGAGCAACTGACGCTTTAAAGAAGACGGATGAAGAGCTAAGAGAGCTAAGGGACCACGGGGTTACCATGGTATACCTTGGTGCTGAATCTGGCTCAGATAAGATACTAAAACAGATAAACAAAGGGGAGACTGTAGAGGAGTTAATAGCTGGTGTACACAAACTTGAAGATGCTGGCATAAAGACATCTGTAACGTTTATCAATGGAATTGCAGGTCTAGAGGACTGGCAGGAACATGCCATTGAAACTGGCAAGATGATCTCAAAGATGAACGCATCATACGTAAGCCTACTTACCCTGATGCTTGACCCAAGAGCTCCAATTATGGAGGACATAAATTCTGGTAAGTTGACACTTCTAACACCTGAGCAGGTGCTGGGTGAAACCTACCTGATGCTTAAACACGCGCACCCTACAAAGGAGTGCATCTTTAGAAGCAATCACGCTTCTAACTACGTATCCCTTCGTGGAAATCTTCCTGTGGATAACGAAAGGATGATGGACATGCTTAAGCGTGCCATGGAAAACACAGGACTAATAAAGGACGAAAGGTTTAGAATGCTTTAATGAAAGTTCTACTTACTACCCTTAACAGCAAGTTCATACACTCTAACTTAGCTCTAAAGTACCTGTACACTGTAGTTGCAGGTGGGTACTTTGACGTGGAATTAAAGGAGTTCACCATCAACAATGACCCAGAGTACATCTACTCTGAGATCCTTCGTGGTGACTACGATATGGTCTGCTTTTCCACCTATATCTACAACGTGAACCAGACCATGGATATATGTGAAAAGCTAAAGCTAGCTGACCCTAGTCTAATCATCACACTAGGTGGACCTGAGGTTAGCTATGACTACGTATCCTTCCTTAAGGGACATAGGTATATAGACATCATCATTCGTGGTGAAGGGGAGACTCCTTTCTACCGCCTATGCAAGGCTATGCTTACACATAACAGGGACATATCTAAAATACCTGGTCTAGCTTACAGGCTGGATGGAAAGATCTACGTTAACCCTGACCAGGAGATAGGGGACTTTTCTAAGATTCCGTTTCCTTACAAGACCCTGGACATTGAGGATAACAAGATAATATATTACGAGTCATCCAGGGGCTGTCCTTTCAGGTGCAGCTACTGCATGTCCAGTATAGAAAAGACTGTTAGGGCCCTAGATATTGACAGAGTTCGCTCTGACCTAGGATACTTCCTGTACAAGAAGGTTCCTCAGGTTAAGTTCATTGATCGCACCTTCAACTACGATGCTGAAAGGGCCTACCAAATATTTAAATACCTGATTGAAAACGATAACGGCATCACAAACTTCCACATGGAAATCTGTGGTGACCTTTTGGACGATAAAACCATAGCTCTTTTATCTAAGGCTAGGAAGGGCCTATTCCAGTTCGAAGTTGGAATTCAGTCCATAAACCCTATGACCTTGGCAGCAGTTGACAGAAAGGATAACGTCTATCCTGTGCTTTACGCTGTAAGCAAGATAATTGAGCTAGGAAACATCCACGTTCACGTGGACTTAATTGCAGGACTTCCTTTTGAGGACTACCACTCCTTTGAAAAGTCCTTTAACAAGGTTTATGCCCTTGGGGCAGACAACCTGCAGCTAGGTTTCCTTAAGCTATTAAAGGGAACTAAGATAAGAAACGAAGCTGAAAAGCACGGCTATGTGTTCAGCCCTAAGGCACCTTACCAGGTAATATCTAATTCATACATATCTGCTAAGGAGTTAGCTCGCCTTAAGATGATAGAAGAGGTCCTTGACCTTTACTCTAACAAGGGCGGCTTTAGGAATACGCTGGACTATCTACTAAAGGATAGGGAGCCTTTTAACTTCTTTGAGGAGTTATCTAGCTTTTACTATGAAAATGGATTTCAGCATGCTTCTCATAAAAAAGAGGACCTATACCGCATCCTGTACGCTTTCGATGAATCCTGTAAGGAATACCTTGAAAGGGACATGGATGAGACTTTAAACTTCGATGCTGTAAAAAGATTTAAGAAAAAAGGATGGGAAATTTAATGGATCTAACTACTAGAGAAGATAGAATAGGGGAATACCTTTACCCTCACATCAAGACATATGTCTTTGATGAACTATCCAGGGACTACCTGAAGAAGAACGACCTTCTTGACATATTGGCAGGTATCCCTATCCCAATTAACACTAAGAACATGACTGGACTAAACTCTGTTGAGATTGCCATCAACATGGCCTTTGTAATGGGGGTTAATCCAACCTTTGAACATAACCCTAGATACGTGAAGTACATCGAGAGGAAGCTGGACCCTCTATTCATGGAGCACTACAGCCGTCCTTTTGTTGAGTACTTAGTAAGCGAGGGCATATCTGCTGCTGAGAAGAAGGACTACGATGTAGCCTGCATCTTCTTTAGGGCAGCTTTAGTCGTTGACCCTAACCAGACTGATGCTCTTTACTGCTATGCTAGGGCCTGCAAGGATTCCTATGAGCTAGGCGAGGATGAGGACTATGTTGCTAGGTTTAAGGCTGAGTCTATTGAGGCCTTTGAATACCTAACCTTAGAAAAGCCTGACTTTGCTGATGCATACTACTACCTGGGCTATGGCTATCTAAACCTAGGGCTATATATCAAGGCTAAGCTTACCTTTGAGGAGTTCTTAAAGAAGACTGACGATGAGGAGCTTAAGAAGGAAGTATCTGAAAGACTTGCTACTTTGGATGATCCAATTGAGATTGAACAGGGCTACAACATGATAGCTACAGGCAAGTTTGAGGAAGGCTACGAGAAGCTATCCCAGTACAAAGAGGGACCTTTCTCTAACTGGTGGCCTCTATGGTACTACCTGGGAATTGCTGCTAAGGAGCTTGGCTTAGAGGAAGCTGAGGAAGACTTCCTGAAGGTGCTAACATTAAGCCCTAGCAACATTGAAACCATGAAGGAACTGGTTAATATATACAAGAAGAATGGGGACAGTGTAAAGCAGGAGAAATACCTTAAGAAGATTGAAATATGTGAGGGCAATATGGCCGAGGATGCTAAAAAAATGTGTTGACAAAGGCATATGCTCTATGTATAATTTACTATGTTGCAGTTAGCAACATAGGATGCCTCAGTAGCTCAATGGCAGAGCAACCGGCTGTTAACCGGTAGGTCGTAGGTTCGAGCCCTACCTGAGGCGCCATTTTAATCTAAGTGCCGGAGTGGCGGAATTGGCAGACGCACAGGACTTAAAATCCTGCGATCCTTACCGATCGTACCGGTTCGACCCCGGTCTCCGGCACCATTTTTTTATCTAATTGAATATCGCGGGGTAGAGCAGTTGGTAGCTCGTCGGGCTCATAACCCGGAGGTCGTTGGTTCAAATCCGGCCCCCGCAACCAAGCATATTACAGCAATATATATTGCTGTTTTTTTTATTGACAAGATAACAACTAACCATATATTTGAAATATATACTAAAATAGTTAGTGATTAGAAAACCAAATGCGCAATTGACTGCATCAACATTGTGTGATTAAATATATGTAATCAAAGGATGGCCTGGCGCCCGCTTGAGGGGGTCTGTACGGTAAACGTGGGACCATTCTTTTTTCTATGTTATCAAGTAGGTGACAGCAAAATATTTTCTCCTAACACTTTATTTTTCTCCTAAAAGTGGCATGGTTTAGGAGAAAAATGATGAGGTGGCAAAAAGTGAAGTGCTATACATAAAGTAGACCGTAAAGAAACAAGTAAAATTCCGCCTAGTTAAAAACGTGAATTTAGTTTGATAACTTACTCAAATTGCTGTAATTTTGTGCATAAAAAATTGACCTAGGGGGGGGTATTATGCTAAACTCACTGTGTATAGGCATATTATTCTAATGAAAGGAAAAGAAGTATGAAAAGGAAAATATTCAGCATCATTTTATCTATAGCAATGATAGCAGTAATGATGCCGAACATTGCATTTGCAGATGAAATACAGACAGGTAAACTAGTCAAGGCTGGTGAATACACACTTAATGTAGTAAATGATTCTGAAGCACCTGGCATATATGCAGTAACCATAAACGATAAAGCATTTAAGGTGGCATTACCAGGAAGAGATAAAACAAACATTAAGATTGAGGTTCCAGAAGGCCTTAATGGAAATATATCTGGCAGTACGCTAACTGTACAACTAGATAAGGGAGATACATATTCAGTACAGCTTTTATCTAGACCGGATTACTATACTGTAACTAAGAGTAGCGCTACTTACGGAACAGGTACTGATGAAGTAGGATTCTCAGGAGATGAATTCTCTGCAAAAGCGGGTGAAGACAAAGATGACAGCATGGATAAGTATGTGATTTTCAAGCGTCATCTTACAAATAAAACCTCTTACACCGAAACAACAGATTTACCAATAGAAGATACTAAGACAATTAGAAATACATATGTTGAAGGAGAGGAATTTCTACCTACAGATAGTGGGGATTACATCTTATATGATGGAAATATTCAAGATCTGAAGGACTGTAAAACTTATTCTGGCGGGTCTTTAATGCCTGAATCATGGAAAAGCTTTCCAGAAGGCAAATATTTCTTTGTTCCATTCAAAAGCGATGGAAGTGCAAACCTTTATAGATGGCAGCTTTCTGCACCGGCAAAACAAAACGACACACAAGATGTACGTATGAAATATACAATATATAACTTCTTGGAAGAAAGTGGCGTTTACAAGTTTAAATCAACAGCCAATACTGTAATGCGGCCAGTCTGGGAGAGTGAAGGCAATATTTTGAAAACTTGGCCTTCTAATGCTACCCAGAAAAGGCAGTATATGACAAATACCATTAGGGAATTTATAAACGAAAATAGGCCTAATGATTTCTATACTGCTGAAACAAAAATTGTATATACTAGCAGCGGTGGCTTAAAAAGTAGTAATAAAGAATTATGGATTTATCAACTAATAGAAAAGGTAACATTCAAGAAAGAATATAAGGCAGATGAAAATATCACTTTAACTTTCTCAGCTGAGGCAACTAAGAATGTTAACGATGCAACATTAAAGCTTTTAAATGAGGAAAGAGTTATTCAGCTTAATGAAGTATTGGGGGATAGTGAGTTAATCGCGTCAATACTTAAGGATAAGGATAATATAACAAACATAGACAGTGAAAAACTTGAAACAATAGCACCTTTACTAGAGAAAGAATATTTAGGTAATGCTGGTGCACTACTAAAAACAGATAACATGCCACTAGGCTCTGAAATTTCCATGGAAGAGGTAGATCTAAAAGATGGTTTCTATGAAGGCTTAAAGTATGAATTCAAGTTAAAAGGACCAGAATTTCTAACTGTTAATCCAGATTATTTAATTCAGCAGACTACGATAGGAAATCAGAACAAGGAAATAGACACAATACCTGAAATTGTGAATTACATAAAAGGATTTCCACTTTTCAGTAGCATGTTAAATGAAGACGCATATAGGGTGCTATACATTCTTGAAAAGAATTTGACTAAACCAATACAGGCACCAATCAGCCTTGGTGGAAGATACGTTGCAGATTCTGTTCGTGCAGGTGTATACAAAGTAAGCGTTACAGATCCAGCAAACGGATGGACTTTAGATGACCATGAGCTTTACGTAAAGGTGGATGCTAATGGCAATATTACACAGGTAAATGAGAACGGGGAAGCATTAGACGAATCAGATACTAAACTTCTAACAGACAAGAATGTTGCAGCACTAGATGTAGAAACCTTAATTATAAATGCATCAGATAGCGATAGCTTAACAAATTTGGCTGGAGCTCTTGCTGGCTGGTTTGAAGATGGCAAAATGTATGCTGCACAGGAAACTGGCCTATGGGTAAGCCATGAGGCACCAACTGTTACTTTTTCTAGCATGCTAAATCCAGGTGCTGAATACGTGCTGATCAACGAGGATCAATTACGTGATTTAGTTAATGCGCTATTAGCTTTCGGTAAGGATGCAATTAATGACGTTAAAGACGGCATTGGATATACAGAACTAAAAGACATTGGGAATATCGTTAATGGTATAAGCAGTGGTGAAATCACTACTGATCAGATTAAAGATATTCTAATCACTGCTCTTGAAAAGAGCGATGACCTAGAAGGAATTAATATCCCTACAGTACTAAAGGCTACAGCAGATGAAAAAGGTGTAGTAGCTTTTGATGAATCAACAGACTACTCCATAGGTGAACTAACTGATTTAGTAACAACAGGCTATGCTGAAGTTAATAAAGCTAAGGATGTTCTATCCAATGTAACTGCAAAGATTAAGCAAGTTGTAGATAAGGTTAAAGGCACTGTAGATAGAATCAAGAACAGCGTAAACTCTGTAGTAGATAAGATTAAGAATATATTCAAGAGACCTTCAAAGAATGCAGATACAAATCTACTAACTATGCAGGCTCCTCCAACATTTTATGCAGATGGACCTGACTACGTAGGCATAGTAGGCAAGATGGGTGACGAACAGCTAGTAAAGGGAATCCAAGATTTCATGGGCTGGTTAGGCACTATTAAATCTCCTGAATTAAAGATAGATATGTCATCCGTAACCCTATATTCAAACGAAGCAAGAACACAAACATTCACAATCACTGAGAGGGATTTCCATCCAGAAAACTATTCGTTTAAATGGAATAACGGACAACCTGAAAATATTAGTTACGAGGTTAAACGTACAGAAAATGACAAAGTACAGGTAAAGGTAAGCTCATCAGTAGGGGCAGTAAACAATGATGGCTATCCATTCACTGTTAGTGGAACATTTGATGGGCTGACTCTATCGGTTAGTGGTACGGTTAAGGTTCAACAACATACTACAACACAAACACACCCTGAAAAAGTTACGCTATCTGAACAACAGGGAAGCGTAATTACAGGTCAGGAAGGACAGGTATATTTCAATATCTCAACTGAGAATCTAACAGACCCTACATTCACATGGGAATGGACTAAGAAAGATGTGACAGGACTTACTCCAAAGATTGAAGATGGTAAGCTAGTTGTAGATGTTACAAAGGACGCTGCTCCTGGAGAGTACGAGATTAAGGTAACAGCTAAGGGAACATCCGAAACATATCAACCAACTGCAACTAAGAAGGTAGTTGTTGAACAGTTACCAAAGATTGACCAAATTATCAAGATGGTAGATCAGCTTGGTAACAACAATCTAGGATACACTGCACTTAACCTAGTAGGCCTTAAGGATGGAACACTTCCAGAAGGAAACTATATTCTAATTCAAACTTCAGTTCCAAAGGGACAGAAGCAAGTATATGGATACTACAAAGTTAAGATTAGCTGGCAGGATGGTAAATACAAGGTAGATGTAGTTGCGAGCCCACTTGCAAATCTATCACAGCTATATAACAGCTTTACATTCTACCTAAGACAATCAACACCATTAAATTAATAAAGTGATTAGACCCCATACCTTTTGGTATGGGGTTTTATCATTTTTTGTGGTATACTATTAAAAAATATTTGGAGATAAAGTTATGAAAGCTAGAACAAAGAAACTAATCACAATATTAACTATTTCTATTCTTTTATTTACATCCTGTGCCTTTAGTGCATATACCTACGATAGTGCATATTCATCGGTATCTAAGCCATGGTTTCCTAAATATGTGCAGGATAGAAACCAGCACCCATTTGGAACATGCTGGGCATTTTCCACTACCAATACAGCGGATATATGCTACTACAAGGAGTACTACGAAAAGCACGATAAAAAGCCAGTGAAAAAGGTAACTTCACCAGGCCGCTTCGCATACTTCTACTATAACCGCAGTAGCGATCCTCTAGGTTTAACCCTGGGAGATTTTAACAGGGTTACATCAAAGAACAAGGGCTGGACCCACGCAGGCTGTAACACCATAAATGCTATGGTGGCAATGGCAGGTAGAACAGGCCTAGCAGAGGAAAATGGAATATACCAACAGCTACTAGATGCTACAGACCTAGACCCTGGCTTTGTTGCTTCATACGATAGGTCCTATGAAAACGGAGCTATACGCACGGTGGATAAGGCGACATATATTAAGCCTAGCCACTTTAAGGACAAGGCTAGCATAGAGAAAAGGCAGACCTTCTCTAGAAACTGTAAACACGGCCTATGGCTAGATGGATACCCTAGTAAGTCATACAGGGTAAAGGTAGAGACAAAATAACTTTTTTGATATATACTATATAATATGGCAAAAAACAAAGTGGACAACATAAAGGACTTGGAGATTAAAGCCCCAAACGCCTTTGCATATATGGTTTTATCCAAGCTTACCAACATCAGGTTTAAACCAAAGTACTTCTACGACTTTGACCAGGATATGACAGGTAAGCAGGTCATAGTAATAGCTGACCATGCAGCCTGGGATTCCTTCTACTACGTAATGGCAGGATACAAGTTTAACAGGTTAAACCCTGTGGTGGGATACCACCACGTGTTTAAAAGGTTCATGTATACCTTCCTGTTAAAGGTGATGCATGCCATTCCTAAGAAGAACTACCAGCAGGACATGGTAAGTATGAAGCAGATGCTAAAAGCTGTAAAGAATGGAAGAAGCCTACTTATCTTTCCTGAGGGCACTCAGTCCAAGTCAGGATCAAACGTAGCCATAACTCCATCTACAGCAGGCTTCCTTAAGAAGCTAGGCCTACCTGTAGTGCTATGCAAGTCCTACGGCTCCTACCTAGCTAGACCTCTATGGAAGGACAAGACCTGTAAAGGTCATCAGGAGTTTCACTACCAGATGCTGTTTACTCCAGATGAGCTTAGTAAGCTAGATAAGGATGCCATATATGATAAGATGCTATCTCGTTTCAGATACAACGACTTTAACTGGAACAAGGATAAAGGCTATGAGTACCTGCATGAAGATGGAAGCGCCAAGGGCCTAGAGAAGATACTCTTCGTATGCCCTAAGTGTAAGGGTAAGTACACCATGGCTACAGATAGAGACAGTATATACTGCAGCTGCGGCATGAAGGCTAACCTGGATTCAAAGTTTAACCTTACTGGCGTAGACTTTAAGAGCGTGGATAGCTGGTACAAGGACCAGAGGAAATATTTAGATAGCACATCCTTCGTAGCGGATATTTATGAACTTAACCCACAGAAGCTTTCATACGACCTAATTGCTAGGTCAGATGTTAACATATCTTCTGATGGAGTATCCATGCTAGATATGCACATACCTGATGCAGCATCTATGCTTGCCACTCCTGGCAAGTTCAACATACTGTATCAGGATAACAAGGTATACAAGATAGTACCTGTAGAGAACAAAAACATTGTAATTGAAAACATGTTAACCATAGAAAAATATTACCAAGAGAAGGACCCTGTATGGGCCAAAGTATTAAAGGATTCAGAAAATGACTAGTGGAATGAACTTTTGGGACAGCAGCATATGGTCGTTTATCATAACGCTAACAGTACTTCTATCTGCTATCCTGCTTGCAAACTTAATACGTAGAAGGGTAAGGTTTATCCAGGACTCTCTAATACCTAGTGCGGTCCTAGGTGGATTCATAGTCCTTCTGTTCAACTCGATATTCAAAGCTTGGTTCGGTCATCCTATGCTGGACCTTCAGATACTTGAGACTTTGACTTATCACTGTCTAGGCCTGGGCTTCATAGCACTAGCCTGGAGGCACATAGATCCTGTGGACGGCAAGAAGGCTAAGCGTGATGTATTTAACACTGCAACTATCACAGTGGGAACTTACCTGCTTCAGGCTGTAGTAGGTCTATCCATCACAATAGCCCTATTCTACTTAATTGGCTCTTTTGCTGCATCAGGTTCCTTACTATGTATGGGCTATGGTCAAGGTCCTGGTCAGTCCTTTAACTGGGGCATGATCTTTGAGAACCAATATGGCTTTACTAATGGCATCAGCTTTGGTCTTGCCATTGCTGCAACTGGTTTCATCAGTGCCTGCATTGGCGGCGTAGCATACATGAAGAACATTCGTAAGTCATACAAGACTAAGCGTAGACTTGTTCGTGCTAGACGTAGTGAGATCGATGGCAGTGAACCAATAGCTCAAAAGGGTGAGATCGCTGCATCTGAATCCATGGATAAGCTGACTGTTCAGTTTGGCCTTGTATTCTTAACATATATCATTGCCTTTGCGTCAATGTGGTTAACATACAAGTACCTGCTTCTTCCAGCTGGTGGATTCTGTATGAACACTATCAATCCTCTTATCTGGGGATTCAACTTCCTGATAGGCACAGCGTGGGCTGTTCTACTTAGGAAGATTGGTGATGTACTTAGGGACAAGAAGATTATGCACCGTAAGTACACTAACAATTACATGCTTAACAGAATATCTGGTCTAATGTTCGACATTATGGTGGTGTCGTCCATTGCGGCCATAGATCTATCTGCATTTAGAGTAAGGTCCTTCTGGATTCCTCTACTTCTACTTGCAGGATGCGGCGCTATAGTTACATACATCTATGTTAAGAGGACTTGCAGGAAGCTCTTCCCTGGTTACTCTGATGAGATGTTCCTAGCTATGTACGGTATGCTTACTGGTACTGCGTCAACAGGTATAATATTGCTTAGGGAAGTGGACCCTCTATTTGAGACTCCTGCATCTAGCAACATTATCTACCAAAACCTATGGGCAATACTACTTGGTGCTCCAATAATGCTACTTATGGGGATTGTTGCAAAGGGCATACTGTTTACATCAATAGTCCTGGCAGCGGCGGCGGTGCTGTTTGCTGTAATACTATTCGTACAACATAGAAGGCAAAAGCAAGTACAACTGGATGAGGCTTAGTCCTCATCCATATTTTTTTTACCTTGACAATATGTCGCTTGCGACATATACTAATATATTAGAAAGGAGGAGTATGCCTATGGGCAAGAAAGCGTCATATGCAATTAGCTCTGATGCTGAATTTTGTAGGATGATCTATGAGACTAGAAAGAGAAAGGGACTTACTCAGGAGGCTCTTGCTAAGCTATGTGGAATAGATCAGGCTAACATATCTCGTATTGAAAACCATGGTAGAATTCCTAGCTTTAATACCATGCATAGAATAGCTTCTGTGCTGGGATTAAACTTTACGTTGGTAGAGGGAGAATAGAAAACTACAAATAGTAGAAATGTGTTAAAATAGTAACGAATAACACAATAGGTAGATTAAGGTCCGCTAGAAACGTTGAAAAATGGACAATGAGTACAGATAGAGTTAATTGTTACAACTGAATACAGACTCAAAACGTTGATAAATTCACGTTTTGTATGGTATTTTAAACAAAAAAATACCCCAAAAAACTTGCATTTTTACACAAAACGTGTATAATGTAAATGTAATAAAACGGATACCTATGTGTATCTATGTTATTTCGGTATGTACGGGGTGGCTGACCTCGTTCATATAAATGCATTTTAGTTTTATTAATAAAACAAAAAACAGAAAGGAGAACTTAAAAATGCGTAAGAAATTATTTGCTATCATCATGTCAGCAATGATGATGGTAACATTCATGCCTGCTATGGCATTCGCAAGTCCTAATGGTGTTTCAAGAGATCTTGAACTTAACCATACTGCAATGCACGAATTAGGCGTTTACGGAATCGCAGATGTACAATACAATGCAGATTTCACAAAGGCTACTGGTACAGTTGTATGTCCAGTTGACGCTTCTGGCGAAGTTGTTACTAAGTACACAGGTCTAGATAGCGTAGCTTGTGGCCATGAATATGGCAAAGTAACAGTTGAAACTAAGAGAACTTGGGATGCACAAACTGGTGCTGTAGAAGTAGTTATTCCAGCTCTTTCATGGACTAAGGCTGTTCAAGCTAAGTTCGGTAAGGATGCTGCTTTAGCATTCTCAGAAGAAATGGTAACTTACTACTATGATCTTAACGGATCAAAGGTTAAGATCGGCGGATTATTCGACGTAGCTAAGAGCGTAGATGCTGACACATACTTAGAGGTAGGTCAAGAGGATCCTTATGGCCTTTTAACTGAAAATGACGATGAAGAATTAGGATTCTGGGGTACTGAAGCAGTAGTTACATTCCTAAACAAAGTTGATGGCGTATATGATGGTTTAAATTCAGCAGAAGCATTAGCTAAGAAGGCTGCTGATTACATCAACGAAAAGGGATTCAAGGTTGGTGGTATGACAATCCATATCGCTAAGGATGACCAATTCGATGCAAATGTTAACATCGAAGGAGTTGTTAATAAGTTACAACAACCTGGTCTTGTATTAGTTAACCCATTCAATGCTAAGCAAGCAACATTCGTAGCATTTGAAGATATGGAATTCGCTACAGTATCTGTTCCTGATCCTGGCTACAAGCCTTATGTAAACGGTACTTACACTTATGACTTCGTAGTAGAAGCAAACGCTGGCTACAACGTAGTTGGTGATGTTGCTCCACTTAAGCAAGAAATTAAGCTTGGTGTATTTAGTGATTTTCACCTAGCTCAACAAACATTATTAGACAATGATGATGATCTATGGAATGACGATAATGATCAGTGGGAAGTTGAATACAATGGAAAGAACCATGAATTAACAACTGAGTGTGGTGGCGTAGACGCTAAGTTCTTTGTTACTGGCGTTGGTAAAGACGATGAATACCTAGCATTACTTGCTGCAAAGGGAACAGCTGATGCTAATGTTACTGCAAAGCAGGCTGCTCTAAAATTAGCTGGTGAAGATGTATTAGAAGCATTAGGCGGCAACTTCACAGAACTTGAAGATGTTATCGAAGTATTAATGGCTGGCAAAGCTACAATCCAAGATAAGTTCTTAAGCAATGTTGTTAACGCTTTATATAGCGCTGGCGTAACTGCAGATAAGGTTAAGGATTTCAAGAAGGCTGCTCAAGCTTATGATGCTGCTAAGAACGCTGCAAACGCAGTAGGTGATGTGGACTGGACTTCAAGAGCTTTAATGAAGGATGCTGGAACTTACCATGTATACTATGTAGTATCAGCTGTAGTTGACACTCCATTTGGTCCTGTTACTCTATCAACACCAGTATTACCTGATACAGTTGTAATCACACCTGTTCAATTATCAATGGAATTCAAGCAACATGAATTCGTATTTGGTGATCACTACACAATCGCTCCTAAGGATGTTCTTGAACTTACAGGATTCGTTAAGGGCGAAGCTGCTTTAGCTGACGAACTATTTGGATACTTATCATTAAGCGGAGTTCCTGCTATCGCTGGAGAAGGCTTCAAACTTGAACTTAGCGATGTAGTTCTTGATGAAGAAGAAGGTGAAGTATTCGAAGAAACATTTGGAAACTACGTAATGCCTACAGATGTAAATCTTGGTAAGGTTAAAAAGGAAAGTGTAGAAGGTACTTACATCACTGTTGTTCCTTCAAAGGCTAACAAGGTTGTATTAACTAAGAAGACTGTTAACGCTAAGGCTAACAAGACTACTTCAACTAAGTTAACTTACACTAAGAAGGAAACTGCTCCAGTTACTTTCTCAAAGGTAAGCGGAAACAAGAAGATTACTGTTGCTTCAAACGGTAAGGTTACAGTTAAGAAGGGCTTAAAGAAGGGCACTTACAAGGTAGTTGTTAAGGTTAAAGCTTCAAAGACTACTTTAACTAGATTCTACTCAAATAAGGTTGCTATCAAGGTTGTTGTTAAATAATCTAAGCTAACTTAATTGAATTAATGGACGGGATTATATCCCGTCCTTTTTTTTGGAGTAAATATGATATACGATATTAGGACACAAGCAAATGCAGAAAAAACACTGGAAGAAATTTCAGGGGTTACTGTGGAAGAATGGCAAAAGTATATTGAAACCAATTCGAATGAAACTGATGAGAACATTATTGTAGCCAATATGAAATGCAATTATTCTTTAAGCGAGATAAGCGTTTATTTAACACATCTTACTACGGCTATGAATATTGATAACATAAAAAAATATGGGTTACTAGATTTAAGAGAAGCATATAGAAATAGGAATACTGATTTAAGACGTTTTCTAGATAGTAAAGGTATCACTATTGATCTAGATAGAGCCTTATTAAGTTTCAAAGACCGCATCTTCAATATTGATTTCAAAAAGCAATCACAAAAAGACAGGTATAACCAGACCAATAAATTTTTAGTAGCACGTAGATTCGATTATGACAAAGAAGTATGTGGGTTTTTGTCATTAGACAATTATTCAGGCAATGAGGATTATCATATAAGACCAGAAATATTGAAAGATCTAGATGCTTTGCTGAAAACAAATTTATCTAGAGAGTGGGCTGCTAATTCGAAACCTAAAGAGATATTGTTCTGCGTTAATGCTGACGAAATACTATTGGACAGTTCTAATAAGGACCCAATAGTTCAGCTTATTTTGGAAGCATACAATAAAGCTTTTTCTAATTTTATTATTTGCAGTGAAATATTAATAAAAAAAGATTGCAAAATAACTGGTGATAGGATACTTGAAATCAACGATTTTGATATCACAAAGTATAAAAAATGACTTTAGAGGTGGTTTCCCACCTTTTTTTATTTCATGCATATACATCCGTTGGAAATATATTCCATTATCGTATTTTTTCCTTTACTGATGGGGATGTATTAAGGTATACTTACTGTGGATTAAAAGGAGGATGCTATGAAGAGAAAAATATTATCTATGTTACTAATACTATGTATTACAGTAACATTCATGCCAACGCTTGCATTTGCAGATGCAGCACCAAAATTTAGTGGACAGAAATATATATACATTGGTGATTCAATGTCATATAACTTTGCAACAGGAAAGCATAATTACACTTCTGAATTAGGATTAGGTAATGAGTATCCAGCACTAGTTGCTCAAGAGCTATTTGGTATGACAAATAATATAGAAGCTGCCGTACCAAACGACTTTAGGGCTGGTGGTATACGTACTACAGATGTATATTACTTCATTAATGGAGATTCTTTGGATGATTCTAATAGATTCCAAGGAGATCAATATACAATAACCCAGTATGAAAACCAAACCGAACGTGCATTTGTGATTGACCAGAACGCTATTCGTCAAGCTGACGCCATAACCATTCAGTTAGGCCATTCAAATATATCCACATATCTTTTAGGTGAGATTCTAGCTATTCTAGGAGTATCTGGAGACGAATTTGATACAGATTTAAGCAAAATATTCACAGATGAAGAAATTGCGCAGGCTAAGCCATTAGCACAGCAATATATTCAAAAGATTGGACTAGATAAGTTAAAACTAGACCAGTTAGAAGCTAAGATTAATGAAGAACTACTAAAAGATAACGAAACTGTATCCAAGGTAAACCAGGTTATGGATGCCATGGTATACGCTATGGTTTCAGACGTAGTACACTTCGATAGACTAATTGGAGAGATCTATAGATTAAATCCGGATGTTAAGATCTATGTACTAGGTCTATTCAATCCACTTCCAGATTTAGATATTACATATACCCTAAACGGTAAGAAGATTACATTCCCTATCAAGAAGCTTGGTAAGATATTCGAATTCATGAACGCATACTACAAGACATACTCACAGTATTCAGACCAGTATATATATGTTCCACCTGTAGAGAATGTTGAAACTTACGGCAAGCTAATCCGTAAAGAGAGCAATGTAAATGAATATACAGAGGTTGAAATTAAGGGCTTCTTAAAGCAGATGATTACTGCTCAGTTTAATGATGATGAAGGTATTGATCCAGATTCTCAGCCTACAGACTTCTACAATGCTATTAAAGATCAACTTGATCCTTTAGTAGACTTAGTTTATTCAGCTGCTCAGGATAAAGAACTAAATCTTAATGTTCTACTAGATAACCTAGATGAAGTTGGAGATCTTGCAAATGTAGTTAGCGATGGTGGCGATCAGGCTATTGTAGAGTACTTAAATAGCGCAATGAATGCAGAGAACCAAGACTTTACTAAGCTAGTTCTTCAAGTCCTTCTATTTGCAATGGATAAGGGCATCTATGTACACCCTACTAAGGCAGGACATAGAGCTATGGCAGATAATGTTGAAAAGTACATTAAGGATGGAAATGTTGATCAGAGCGCTGTAGATTTCCATGCTAAGGAAAAGAAAGTAGAGAAACAGATTAAGTTAGTTAAGGCTGTTAAGGAAATAATCTTTAAGCCATTAACAAACTTCATAAACTACATAAAGAAGATATTTACTAAGTAAAAGGAACCCCTCGGGGTTCCTTTCTTTTATTCTTCGTTTTCCTTTTGTTCTTCTTGTATTGGCTCAGGTGGGCCTTTGAACTTGGTTACAAGTACCAGGATGTATGCGAATACAGACGCTATTACTGCCTCAAAGCATATGCCTATGCATATACCTTTCCAGAATACTCCTACTGCAATAGCACCTATTGCACATCCTAGGATAGGTAGTAGTACCTGATGACCCATCAATATCTGTGCTATTGTTAAGGCAAGCACAATGCCTCCAAATATGGATAGAAGGGCGGAATCTGCATAAAAGGCATAGATACCTAATACACCGCAGATAAGCTCTGAAAGGCTAATCCCAAGGCCTACAGCCCTTGCTTTCTTTGTTAATTCTTTTGTATCCATAGGGTACCTCCAAATATATATATCTAGTATACCATAAATGTGGTATACTTGACATATGAAAAAGAGAATTTGTTTAATGGTAATGGTGGTAATGGCCTTATCTTCTTTCACTAGTTACGCCACATACGTTTCAGGAGCAAAGGCTTTTACATACCAGGGAATAGACATACCTAAATACAAATCTAGCGCATACGTTAAGGTTATGGACAATACCCCTAGATTTACAAAAAAGGAGATTAAAGGGGGAAAACAGACCTTTGAGAGGTATGCTAGCCTAGATGATCTAGGTAGGGCAGGAGTATGCTACTGCAGCCTGAATAAAAAACTGATGCCTACGTACAAGCGTGGAGATATTTCAATGTGTAAACCAGTAGGCTGGGTACAGGCAAAGTACTCCGTAGTACCAGGCGGCTGGATATATAATAGGTGCCACTTAATCGGCTTTCAACTTACAGGAATAGACGGGGTGAATAGGCCTGAGTTTTTGTATGAGGACATGGTGACAGGAACTAGGTTTTTCAACGTTGGTAAGGGTTCTGGCGGCATGGTAAAGTACGAGAATATGGTGGCTGAATACCTGAAGGAAAACCCTAAAAACCACGTACTTTACAGGGTTACGCCCGTATATAAATACAAGAACGATCTGCTGTGTAGAGGGGTGCTTATGGAAGGTAAGAGCGTAGAGGATAGCGGTCTATCCTTCTTCGTCTATGTATATAACCTGCAGCCTAAGGTAATGATAGATTACGCTACAGGTAAGACCAAACTTAAGGATAGCAAGTCTACTACAACTACTACAGCTAAAAAGAAGACTAC
>JAKSSK010000060.1 GCA_024403135.1 Clostridia bacterium | reverse complement strand
TTTTAGAGGTTAAGCTACAAAGAGCATAGGGAGAATACCTAGGCACCAAGAGCCGAAGAAGGACGTGATAAGCTGCGAAAAGCTACGGGGAGAAGCAAATATTCATTAATCCGTAGATATCCGAATGGGGAAACCCAACTGGTAGAAATTGACCAGTTATCCATACATAAGTAAAGTAGTGTATGAGAAGGGAACGCAGGGAACTGAAACATCTTAGTACCTGCAGGAAAAGAAAGAAAATCGATTCTGTGAGTAGTGGCGAGCGAAAGCGGAAGAGCCTAAACTATAGGTAGCAATACTTATAGGGTTTTGGACTGCATAATTGATTCAATGAGGGTAGTAGAATTATTTGGAAAGATAAACCATAGATAGTGAAAGTCTAGTATACGAAACTTAAGTTGACAAGGCAGGATCCGGAGTAGTGCAAGACACGAGAAATCTTGTATGAAGATGCGGGGACCATCCCGTAAGGCTAAATACTACTTGGTGACCGATAGTGGAACAGTACCGTGAGGGAAAGGTGAAAAGAACCCCGGGAGGGGAGTGAAATAGAATTTGAAACCCTATGTTTACAAGCAGACAAAGCGATTTAAAGCGCGATGTCGTACTTTTTGTAGAACGGTCCGGCGAGTTATTGTATATGGCAAGGTTAAGTATTAAGTAAGATACGGAGCCGAAGCGAGAGCGAGTCTGAAGAGGGCGAAATTAAGTCATATGTAATAGACCCGAAACTGAGTGACCTATCCATGGTCAGGATGAAGCTTGAGTAAAATCAAGTGGAGGTCCGAACTGATTGTCGTTAAAAAGGCACCGGATGAACTGTGGATAGCGGAGAAATTCCAATCGAACTCAGAGATAGCTGGTTCTCCTCGAAATAGCTTTAGGGCTAGCCTTGAGGTAAAAGATTCATGGGGGTAGAGCACTGAAGGAGCTAGGGGCCTAAACCAGGTTACTGAACTCTATCAAACTCCGAATACCGTGAATTGTTTCTCAGGAGTCAGACTGCGGGAGCTAAGTTCCGTGGTCAAAAGGGAAAGAGCCCA
>JAKSSK010000006.1 GCA_024403135.1 Clostridia bacterium | reverse complement strand
ATACTTCTAATACGCCTCTTTATGTCTTGCATACTTTCAGCCATATTGCTTTCCTCCTATTATTCCTCTACAAATCCAACCTCTTTAAACTTCTTAATACCTTCAATTAGAAGCTTTTCAGTATCTTCTTCCAGCTTACCAGTTGAAAGAATTGCTTCTGAAACTTGAGGATATTGAGTGTCCATAAACTCGCATAGCTGTGTTTCGAAAGCCTTGATGCTTGAAATCTTTACGTCAGCCATATAGTCGTGAATTGCAGCATAGATAACCATTACTTGGTGTGATTCCTTAAGAGGTGAATATTGACCTTGCTTTAGGATTTCCATCAGAACTTTACCATGATCTAGTCTCTTCTTAGTATCTGCATCAACGTCTGATCCAAATTGTGAGAAGGATGCAAGCTCTCTGTACTGAGCAAGTTCCATCTTTATCTTTGAAGAAACCTTCTTCATAGCCTTAGTCTGTGCGTTACCACCTACTCTGGATACGGAAATACCTGCATTAACTGCTGGCCTTTGTCCTTGGAAGAACAGTTCGTTTTCCAGATATATCTGTCCATCTGTAATGGAAATTACGTTTGTAGGGATGTATGCTGATACGTCTCCTGCTTGAGTCTCGATGATAGGTAGGGCAGTAAGTGAACCGCCGCCTAGTTCATCTGAAAGCTTTGCAGCTCTTTCAAGTAGTCTTGAGTGTAAGTAGAATACATCTCCTGGATATGCTTCACGTCCAGGTGGTCTACGAAGTAATAGGGACATTGCTCTATATGCTACTGCATGCTTTGATAAGTCATCGTAGATGATAAGCACGTGCTTACCTTGATGCATGAAGTATTCTCCAATAGCGCATCCAGCATAAGGAGCTATGTATTGTAATGGAGCTACGTCACTTGCTGTTGCTGAAACAACGATTGAGTATTCCATTGCATTCTTGTCTTCTAATGTCTTTACTAGTTGAGCAACTGTACTCTTCTTTTGTCCAATTGCTACATAGATACAGATTACGTCCTTACCCTTTTGATTAAGGATTGTATCTACTGCGATAGCAGTCTTACCTGTCTGTCTATCGCCTATGATAAGTTCTCTCTGTCCCTTACCGATAGGAATCATGGAGTCGATAGCTTTGATACCTGTTTGTAGAGGTTCATTTACTGATCTTCTTTCTAGGATTCCAGGGGCAGGTGACTCGATAGGTCTATGTTCCTTAGTATTAATAGGGCCTTTGCCATCTAGAGGGTGGCCTAGTGCATTTACTACTCTGCCGATCATCTCTTCACCTACAGGTACGTCTACTACTGTGCCTGTTGGCTTTACGATGTCGCCTTCCTTGATAGTTATATCTGAGTCAAGGATTACCGCACCTACGTTATCCTCTTCTAGGTTAAGGGCCATACCGTATATGCCACCTTCGAACTCTAAAAGTTCGCCGGCCATACAATTGTCAAGTCCATATATTCTAGCGATACCATCGCCTACCTGAAGTACTGTTCCGTAATTAGAAACTTCAACTTGGGATTTATAGTTTTTAATCTGTTCTTTTATGACAGCACTGATTTCTTCAGGTCTTAAGTTCATAGGGCCTTGCCTCCCTTCCTTTAATTTTGTAATTTCTTTAACAGGTCACTAAGCTCTTGCTTAACTGAAGCGTCAATAACCTTGCCTTCAACCAAAATCTTTACGCCGCCAATTAGCTTCTCGTCGATTTGGTTTTCAAGCTTAACCTTCTTGGATAATAGCTTTGATACCTGTTCTTCAAATTCTGCAACCTTTTCCTTCTTTAGAGGAGCTGCTGAATATATTGTTCCATTGGAGAAGTTCTTAAATTCTGCAACTTCATCCTTGTATTTTCTAATTATTCTTTCTATTTGATTGGATCTTCCCTTGTCCACCAGGATGTATAGGAAGTTAAGTAGTTCTTCCTCCATCTTGCCTTCAAAGACCTTCTGTAAAACGTCCTTCTTTTCCTTTACGGAAATGGTAGGGCTTTCTATCAGTCTCTGGAAGTCCTGTTCCTTTTCAAAGATACTCTTAAGTGAATCTAATTCTTCCTCGATTAGTTCAATCTTTCCTGCTTCTTTAGCTACGTCGAAAAGAGCTTTAGCGTATGTGCCTGCAACGGTTAATTCTGCCATTTTCCAGCACCTGCCTCTTCAATAATCTTATCGATTATTACTTCTTCGCCGTTATCCTTGATCTCCTTGCCTACGATCTGGCTAGCTGCCATAACCGCAATCTGTGCAATGTCATTCTTCATATCGCTAACGGCTTTAGCTCTCTCTTGCTCTGCTTTCTTTTCAGCATTTTGAACTATTTCTTGTGCCTGAGATTTAGCGCCAGATACGATAGCATCTGCTCTTTCCTCAGCCATCTTCTTAGATTCTTTTAAAATCTCTCTGCCTTTTTCTTCTGCCTTTGAAACAACGTCTTCGTACTCTGCAAGTCTTGCGTCAGCTTCTTCGTTAGCTACTCTTGCATCATCCAGTTGTTTCTGTACGTTGGCTTCACGCTTATCCATGAAAGCCTTTACCTTGTCGAAGAAGAAATGCTTTAGAACTAGGAATAGACATATGAATGTCAACATTGAAAACAATAGGTTCCAATCAAAACTTATAAGTGGTCTATATATGTAATCCAAATTGTCTTCCTCCTAACTTTAAGATTCCTAGTCAGTTACTATCCAATCTTTCCTGTTAGCATGATTGAAATTACGAATGCAAGTACACCGATAGTTTCCATGATGGCCATACCAACGATCATTGAAGTTTGAATCTTACCTGAAAGTTCAGGTTGTCTTGACATTCCTTCAAGGCCTTTACCTACTGCAAAACCTTGTCCAATACCGATACCTAATGCTGCTCCTGCCATTGCAAGGCCAGCGCCGATTGCTAATGTTCCCATAATATTACCTCCATAATATTTAGATTAATTTTCTTCTTTTCTCAGCGCTATTGCTAAGAAAGTCATAGTTAACATTGTGAATATGAATGTTTGAATTACTGGTTCAAACATATCGAAGAATCCATTTAGTGGAAGAGCTGTCGCAAATCTTAAGAATGGAATTGTGGTTAAGTAATTACTTAACTTAGTCATAAGTCCAAGCCATAGGTCCACGATAACCATACCGCCTAGTATGTTTCCGTAAAGTCGAAAGCCTAGTGAGACTGGCAATGTGCAGTCTTCAATAATTTTAAGCGGAAACATGAATGGATATGGATCGCACATCTCTTTGATCTTTCCCTTGAATCCGTGGGTCTTCCAACCGAAGAATTGAATAATCAGGAAGGTTAAGATGGAAAGTGCGAATGTTACGTTTACATCTGCCGTAATTGGCCTTATTCCTATCAAGCCTAAGGCACTGCCTATAAGGATGAATGAGAATAGGGTACCCACATAAGGTGCAAACCACAAGTTTTCTTTGCCCATGTTCTCTTCCGTCAAGCCGTATATCTTCTCTACTATAAGCTCTGCCCAAATCTGTTTGCCCTTAGGCACTTCTTTAAGTCCAGAGCCAAGATAAATGAAGACTATAGCTAGCACGAAGGCAACGATGATGCATCCTAGGGTACTCTCTGTGATTTGCAATTTGCCGCCACATAAGTTGAGAATAACTCGAGGCCCTAGTTCTTCAACACTCATTGTTTTTCCTCCTTTCCTTTTGAGAGGTTATTCCGCCGATCATCAAGGCTATTGCTATGGTGATCACGCCTGCGCTCCAGTATATGCCTTGATCTAAGGAGTGAATGCACTTAAACATGCTGAATCCATAGATCACATATCTGATGGCGAAGACCGGAATTATTTGCAGGACACTTCGTCCTGACCTTAGCATGATTATGAAATATGCTAGTAAAAATAGATTTAGTAGGGCAGTTACCCACCCTACTATGTAAATAATTAAAATATCTATCGATGTTTTAGTTATAAGTAGAGATATAAGTAATCCTACCACTAATAGTATTAAAGAGTATTTAGATACCTCTTTTAATAACGCATTTGTTTCTTTTTTCATGAGTCAATTATATCACATCTTCTTGACCTTTAGGAGTTTAGCTACAGCAAAAGCGAAGATAAATGCACTTACTGTAAATAGTGCTCCCATCTTGGATGCTTCTAGCAGTGGGCCTGCTTCAAAGGCTGCACCTGCTACGAACAGTGCAACTGTAAGTCCCATGCCTCCTGTAATACCTGCAACCAGGGTTTCTGCTCTTCCCATTCCGTCAGGTCTATCGAAGCCTGCCAGTCTACCTACTTCGGAAAGTCCGAAGATACCTATGGTCTTACCTAGGATTGTAGATACTGTTACGATTAGTGTGATTGTACCCATGCTTGCGAACTCTACGCCTGCATTGGCAAGTCCAAAGAATATTAGACCGAAGTCTACGAAAGGTCCTATCAGCTGTTCGAACTGTTCAAATGCTGAAAGATGTGGATATCTCTTTCTTGCTACTACCTTTGGAACGTCGTTGTTTACATAAGGGCTAGCTAAGATCTTCTTGTTCATCTTCATAGCCTTTCTTGGGAAGAAAGGTACGATCAGTACAAGTGATAGAGCAGGGCTTATGTTAGCATAGTACATTCCGATCCATGAAAGTCCTCCGCAGATAAGGATGTATGCCCAAAGGTTTCCTATCTTCATCTTGTTCATTACATATGCTGCTAACATTCCTGCAACACACAGTAGTAGCCATATTGGCTGTGGTGTATCTTCTGGATAGAAGATTGCTATGATTGCAAGACCTATAGCGTCGTCTGCTACTGCAAGAAGTAGCAGGAAGCTTGTTGCTGGGTGATCCTTACCGAAGATTACCCTGGCAGCTAGCCATGAGATAGCTATATCTGTTGCTGTACAGATGCCCCATCCGTTTGAAAAGTCTGGGCTACCTATTAAAGCGTTTAAAAGGAAGTATACGCCGATAGGTCCTAGTACTCCGCCGAATGTGGCAAGAACTGGGTTGATAGCTTTCTTAATTGGGTTAAGTGCTCCGCCTGGTGATAAGCTCTTCACGATTTCTACCATGGCTGTTCCGAAGAAGAATACCATGAAGCCGTTTTCTATCAGCCAGTGGAGGTTTACGTTTGAACCTGCGTTGAAAGGTTCAAAGAATATCTTGTTATATGAGGCTATATCTATGTTAGCCCATATAAGCGCTCCGATTACTCCTAGAATTAGGGGTATGGAGTATTCTCTCATTTTATTTACCATTTTCGTCCCTCTTTTCTACTTATGGTAAGTCTCGTTGTTTATTATCTTAAAACTCCTATAAACTTGCTCCAGCAAGATTACTCTCATCATCTGGTGTGGAAATGTCATCTTGGAGAAGGATAGCTTAAAGTTTGCTCTATCACTTACTTCCTTTGAAAGTCCGTAGCTTCCTCCAATAACTAAATCCACATCTGTCTTACCTTCTAGCGCTAAATCCTTAAACTTTTCTGCAAGTTCCTCTGAAGAAAGGTTCTTTCCTTTTATCTCTAAAGTGATTACGTAGTCCTTATCCTTTATCTTCTTAAGGATTGATTCTCCTTCTTCCTTCATGATCTGCTG
The DNA here is from genome assembly GCA_024403135.1 of Clostridia bacterium. Lineage (GTDB taxonomy): Bacteria > Bacillota > Clostridia > Peptostreptococcales > Anaerovoracaceae > JAKSSK01. The sequence continues at coordinate 44,940 of JAKSSK010000006.1, read as the reverse complement.
ATCCATTCCCTCTGGAAGCTTGGATTCCTTAAGTTCTACTATGCTTACCTGGGCAAACCTCTTAAGTCTCTTTAGATACTCATTTACTGCATCGTCCCAGTACTTTTCCTTTAGTTTGCCTACACAAATTATCTGTATGTTCATATTAAACCTCAAACCTTGGGCTTATCTGGTCCTTGACTATTACGTCCATCTCCAGGTCCTTGCCTACGAAGATCTCTCCTTCCTCCAGGATATTCCTTATGGTCAGATATGCCTGAATAGGGGTGTTGTTCTTGGAGCTAAGGTGAGCAAGTACTACCTTTGGCACCTTGCCTTCCTTTGCCTTTACGAAATCTAGGATGCACTTTCCTGATGCCTCGTTTGAAAGGTGGCCATATTCTCCTAGGATTCTTCTCTTAACCTGGTATGGATAGTCTCCTAGCCTTAGGATGTTTACCTCGTGGTTTGCTTCAATTACAAGAAGGTCTGCTGTGCTAACTTCATCCGCTATCTCATCTGTAACGATGCCGGTATCTGTAACCACCACTATCTTTCCGTCTTGGTCTGAAAGTGAATATCCTATTGGTTCCTTTGCGTCGTGGGATAGGTTAAAGGCCTTAACCAAGATGTCTCCTACCTTAAAGCTTTCTCCTGCCTTTACCACCTGAAAGCCTTCCTCCATATCTATGGAATCCAGTGTTCCTTCAGATAGATAAAATGTTGCGCCAGATTTTTTTCTTACGGTTCCTACGCTCTTAACGTGATCTATATGTTCATGGGTAAGAAGTATGCCGTCCACATCGGATAGGGTTAGGCTATTTTCCTTCAATCCCGCTTCTATCTTCTTACAGCTAATTCCAACGTCTAGAAGAATTGCTGTGCTTTCGTTTTTTATTAAATAACTGTTTCCAGAACTGTCGCTGGAAAAGGAACAGAAATACATTAATTTAGTCCTTTATCTCAATGATTTTTTGTTTACAAATAACAGTATTATTATATCACTTTTATGTACTAAAAACAATACATTGTACAAAAAATGCATTTGCTATATACTATACCCATGAAGATTTTAAGAATATATACAGACGGAGCTTGCTCCGGTAATCAGAACGAAGAAAATATAGGCGGATGGGGCGCAGTTTTAGAGTACGGCGATTCCAAGAAAGAGCTTAAAGGTAGTATGCTAAACACCACCAACAACAGGATGGAGCTTACTGCAGTAATAGAAGCTTTTAAGGCGCTGAACAGGGAGAACCTAACTATAGAAGTTTTCTCAGATAGCTCCTACGTAATGAACTGCTTTAGAGAAAAGTGGTATGAGTCCTGGGAAAAGAATGGATGGAAGAACTCTCAGAAGAAAGATGTAGAAAACCAGGATCTTTGGAAGGAGCTGCTACAATTAGTTAGAAAACACAGCGTAACCTTCTACAGAGTAAAGGGACACGTTAATCTAAACAGCAAGACCCTTGACCTGGATAAGCTTTACCAGAAGTTCTTAGAGTGGAATACGTCAAAGTTCTCATACGAAGATTTTAAGTACGTAACCACCATGAACAACAGAGCAGATGAGCTATGCAATATAGCCATGGATGAAATAAGACCTAGCGAATGCTAGGTCTTTACTATTTCTATTTAACCTTTATTGTTACTGTCTTGCTTGTGGCCTTGTAGTAGTACTTGCCGCTCTTTAGTGATGCTGCAGAAATCTTTACCTTGTATGCTCCCTTCTTGCATCCCTTCTTTAGAGTAACCTTACCAGCCTTGGAGACTGTAATGTTCTTTGACTTTCCTACTGTAACCTTGTATGTAAGCTTACCCTTTGCCTTAGCTCCTAGGCTGAAGGTCTTAGCTTTCTTCTTAAGGTTAGATGCCTTGTATGTTGAAATCTTCTTAGTAGTTATTTTCTGTGACTTAGAGATTAGCTTTGCAATTGTTACATCGCTAAGTGTAGTTTCCTTAGTGCAGTTAGCATCTAAGAAGTATTTATCACAGTCTTCACAGTAGTAGTATTCCTTGTTACCAGTAGCCTTAGTAGTTGCAGCCTTAGCTTCAACGTGCTTTACTGTGTGGTCAAGTGCAGGAATTACTCTTTCTTCAGAATATCCACAGTCACAAGTTCTCTTTTCTACTCCGCTTAATACGCATGTAGGTTTAGTTACAACCTTCCAGTCGCTTAAGAAGTGAGCTGCTTCCTCAGGGTTTTCCTTGTTGTATGCTGCATTAGCTAGAGGATATTTCTTTTGGAAATCCTCATCAGCATACTGAGAGTCTGTGCATTCGTGATCAGTAAAATCTGATTTACCCTTTAGGAAGTAGTTTCTTGAAACCTTGTCATACTTTTCAGTTCTATCCCAAGTTGAATCTAGGTAGTAGTAAGCATTTCCCAGTCTTACTATGTTCCATGCGTGGTTCTTGTCCTCGGAAGTAATTATCCTTGCATCAATGCCTTGATCTAAAAGCATTCTGTAAAGAAGTGTTGCAAAGCCTTCACATACAGCTAGGTTATCTACAGCTGCACCATAGCTTGTGAACTGAAGATCTGAATTTCCGCCATACTTTACGTTATCTGTAACGTATGTATATATCTTTTCAACCTTTTCATAGTCACTTAATCCTGCTAGGTTAAGGCTCTTTTCAGCTTCCTTTAACTTTGAAGTAACCGCATCCTCCTGATCCTTAGTTAAGTAATAGCTGGTGTAGAAGGTCATGATTACCATGTACTTGTATCCGTTAAAGTCCGATGCAGGAGGAAGGCCGCCTCCACCAACCATATCTTTAGTGAAAAGCACAGGGTCAATGCCACAGGAGAAGCCATCCTTCATGCTTAGGTAAAGATAGTCTCCCTCGTTTCCCTTGCCTGTGTGCTTAAATAGCTCAGCTTCCATGGTCTTCCTGTTGTTGTTCTTCAGGAAGTTTTCATCGTCGGTGTAATAGAATACCTGGAAGCTTCCAGATTTATTTATTAGTTTATCTTTGGCATAGTCCAAAGCCTGCTCAAAGTTTCCATAAAAGCTTTGGTCAGCGTATTGTGATGCTCCAGTGTCCGCAAATGACATTCCCGTAAATGAGAATGTGACACATAGGGCAAGTAATATTACTAATATTTTTCTTCTCATATTAATGTTTCTCTATCCAACCAAGTAAATCTTGGTAGAACTTCTTTCTTACTTCTATTAGTTCATTGTGAACTTCGTGTCTAGCATCTTCGTAAAGTTTTAATGTTACATCCTTTACTCCAGCATCTACTAGCATCTGGTATACAGCTTCTACGCCCTTACCGTATTCGCCTACAGGGTCTTCCTTGCCGCTTACCACGTATACTGGCATATCCTTTCTGATCTTAGGTGCCCAGGACTTGTCGTTTACTGTTTGAAGTACGCTCATTAGATCCTTGTATCCAGCTAGCGTGAAGCTGTAGTTACACCAAGGGTCGTTTACATACTTTTCGAATAGCACTGGATCCCTAGTTACCCATTCCTTGCCAGTCTTAGCATCTTCTATTCTCTTTGTGTATGCTCCAAAAGCAAGGTTTTCGATGAAAGGTGAAGGCTTCTTTGCACCTTTAAGTTTAATTAAAAGCTTAGTAAGGGTAATGCCTATTCCTCCTAGAGGATTAGGTCCACCTGTACCTTCGATGATAAGGCCCTTTAGCTCATTTGGATAAAGAGCTGCATAGTATCTGCCAAAGAAGCTTCCCATGGAGTGACCGTGTAGGTAGATAGGTAGGTCAGGATATCTTTCCTTGATAAGTTCAGTCATCTTGTATAGGTCCTGTACCACGTGGTTATATCCATCCTTTTCACCCATGAAGCCAAGGTCCCCTTCCTTTGCAGAAGCACCGTGACCTAGGTGGTCGTTACCGCAGACTACATAACCATTTTGGTTAAGGTAGTTTGCTAAGTCTTCGTATCTCAGTAGATATTCCTGCATACCATGGGAAATCTGAACTATTCCCTTTGGATTTTCACAAGGAAAAATATACCAAGCGATGTCGTTAATGCCGTCAGATGATTTAAAAAATCCTTTTTCCATAATCTTCTCCTTATATTATTCCAGCAATATCTAAGTCTTCTTCAGTTAACTGCTTAAACTCTTCCTTGTTTAGGATATCGTAGATACAAGGTATTACGAATAGGGTTAGAAGAGTAGCGTATAGAAGGCCTCCGATACATACGATTGCTATTGGCTGCATCGTATCGGTTCCTGCAGTCTTGCCTATAGCCATAACTATCAGTCCGAATACTGTAGTTAAGGTTGTCATCAGTATTGGCCTAATTCTAGTAACTCCACCTTGGATGATTGCATCCCTCTTGGATAGGCCACTAGCCCTAAGCTGATTGATATAGTCTACTAGGACTATACCGTTGTTTACGATTATACCTGCTAACATTATGAATCCTAGCATAGCAACAGCGCTAATTTCCTTGCCTGTTAAGATTAGGCCAAGAAGTCCACCTGTAATTGCAAGAGGTATTGTGAAGATGATGATGAATGGCGACTTCAGAGACTGGAACTGACATGCCATAATTCCGTAAACCAGAACTATGCCAAGTAGGAACATCTCTAGAAGCTGCTTCATGGCATCCATGATTGTCTCGTTTTCACCATCGAATTCAAAGGTTACGCCCTTTGGCATTTCGATCTTGTCCATCATATCCCTTGCCTTATCCGCAACTAGAGTTACGTTGTATCCGTCCTTTAGTTTTGCGTTAATTGGTAGGTATGTCTTTTGGTTATGTCTTTGTATTGAACCTAAGGATGTGGTATCCTCAACTTTTGCTACGTCCTTAACCTTGGCCTTTCCTGTTTCACCAGTAACCTCAGTGTTTAGAACGTCGTCGATACTTACCTTATCCTTATCTGCCTTTTCCACGTTGATCTGGTAGTTTGATCCTTCCCAGCTAATTGTGGTTGCATTAGTAGTTCCATTTAATTTATCTGCTACAGCCATGTAGACCTGAGCTACGGTAAGGCCATGCTTTGCAGCCTTAGCCTTGTCTACAGCAAGGTGGTATTCCTTATCCAGATCCTGGATTCCATCGTCTACTTCCTTAACTCCTTCAAGGTCCTTTAGCCCCTTGCTAACCAGCTTTGCAGCATCCTGCAGCTTGTGCTGGTCTTCCGAGTAAAGCTTAAGTCCAATTCCTTCACCGCCTAGAGCCGATGTGTACTCAGTAATGCTAGAAGATGTAACAATATCTACGGTGCAGTCTAGACCCTTACAAGCATTTCTAATGTCTTCACCTATTTCATCGTTTGATCTAGATGTGTGTTCATCTAGAAGAAGGTATAGGGTGACTACGTGAGACTCTTGACCTGAGCCAAGGTCTATTCCAAAGTTTGATGAGGATGCCAGCATTCCGCCGCAGTCCACTACTCCATCAACCTTCATGATTCTATCTATTACTTCATCGGATACAGCCATTGTATCCTCTAAGGTTGCTTCTTCATCGGTCTGTATTGATCCACTTAGCATTGGAGTGGACATGTTAGGTATGAAGATGAAGCCCTTTGCTAGAGAAATTCCTAGGCATAAAGCTAGTGCAATTAATGCGCCACCAAGAACTGACTTCTTGTGGTCTAGTCCCCAGGCTACAGCCTTCTTGTACTTTTCTACTACATTTACGAACTTCTCCGAATCTTCCTTAACAGGACCTGTCAGCATCAATGATGACATTGAAGGTACCAGTGTAAGGGCTATGAACAGGCTGGCAAATAGGGCATAGCATAGAGTAAGTGCCATATCCTGAGCAAGGCTTCTTACCATTCCGTCTGTGAAGACCAGTGGTAGGAATACGCAGATGGTTGTAAGTGTAGATGATGTGATAGCCATAGCTACCTGCTTTGCACCTGCAACTGCAGCCTTGTGTGGGGGCACTCCCTGTCTGCGGAGCCTGAAGGTATTTTCCATTACTACTACCGAGTTATCCACCAGCATACCTACAGATATGGCTAGTCCCGATAGTGACATCATGTTGATTGTAACCCCTGTGAAGTACATCAGCACTATTGCAAATGTTAAACTGATAGGGATTGACAAAATTGTGATAATTGTTGGTCTAATATTCCTTAAGAATAGCAGTAGGATTAGGATTGCAAACAGTGCGCCCCAAGCTAAACTTGAAAGAATTGAATTGATGATTATATATATGTAGTCCCCCTGGCTCATCAAAGTGGTGAACTCAAGTCCAGGGTACTTATCCTGTAAGCTTTCGAACTTGTCCTGGATGTTCTTAGCGGAAACTGTGGTTGCAAAGTTACTCTGCTTGTTAAATGTTAGTAGAACTCCGCTATGTCCATTGATGTTTCCGTATACTTCCTTTGAGTTATCTATTAAAGCTACATCAGCAACGTCTTTTAGTTTTATCTCACCAATGCCATCTACATTGAATAGAGGTAGATTCTTTGTCTGGGCTATAGAGGATATTTCATCTCCTACGCTGACTAAGACCTTATCCTCCCCAGATGCAACGTAGCCTGCAGGCATGTTGAAGTTTTGAGCCTTCAGTATGCCTGAAACTGTATCCATGGTGATGTATCCAGATACGTTAGCCTTGTCTAAAGCTTCCTTTGCAGAAGTTCTCATCTGCTTCTTTCCTTCATCTAGAGCCTTCTGGCTTTCAAGAAGCTGCTTTTCTCCTGCTTGAAGCTGCTGGCCGAAATTGCTGAACTGCTCGATTGCTGTATAGCTTCCCTTTTCAGCCTGAGCGTATGCTGCCTTTAATTGGGCTAGCTGGCTATTGGCATCTCCTAGGCTTTCCTTAAGAGCGCTAAGCATTGCCCTATCCGTTTCAAGCTGAGCTGTAATGTTGATGATGTTTGCTCCTAGAAGCTGGCCCCTTCTTGCCATAGCTAGCTGCTGCTCAAGGGCAGTTACATTTCCCTCCAGTAACTGTATCTGAGTATTAAGTGCGCTTACCTGAGCAATTCCTGCATTAAGCTCCGCCTTTCCTTGAGCTAGCTGATCGTAAGCTCCATCCTTTGCATTGTTTAGGTCGTTCTTCTTTTGGTTAAGCTCTGACTTAGCCTTGTCTAGCTGCTTTTGTCCATCTAAAAGCTTAATCTGTGCATCAGCTAAAGCTCCGTTTACCTTGCCAAGTAGCCTATTGTTTAGTCTATCTATCTTCTCCTGGCTGATGGTAACGTTGATGGTTGTCTCAATTAGACCTGATGCATCTACCTTGGCAACGCCTGTAGTTCCTGTAAGCTTATCTAGGATTTCATCCTTTACGAACTGTGAAAGCTCCTTGGTGTCCTTTCCTTCATAGCTTACCGCAGCAACAAGAACGGGTATCATATTTGGGTTCATCTTTAGGATGAACGGGCTAGATACATTTTCGTTCCAGGCACCTTTTATTAGGTCGATGTTACTCATGATGTCAACTGACACCGTGTCCATGTTAACGTCGTTGGTGAACTCTAGGAATACAACGGAGAAGTTTTCCCCTGACATGGACTGAACGTTCTTGATGTTGTCTAGGGTTGCTAGGCTCTGCTCAAGAGGTTTAGTTACCTCAGTCTGGACCTTCTCTGGCGATGCTCCTGGATATGTTGTCATTACAACAACGTATGGCATATCTATGCTAGGAAGTAGGTCTGGTGTCATCTTGATAAACGACACTATTCCCAGCACGATGATCAGTACCACCGACACGAATATTGTTAATGGTTTTTTTACACTGAATTTAGGCATTCTCTTATCCTTTCTAGGGTTTCCTTATCTACTGCAAAGCCGTCCTCTATCTCTGAAAAGCTGTGCTTTGCATTTTTACCGAAGGTGGTAAAGTATCTAGTTAGAAACTCATCCTCCTTTACTATTTCCAAAATGGCCTTAGATATTTTTTCATCCCTCATTATCTGGCCAATAGAAACATCTTTCCATAAATCTTTCATATCAATCCGTGATCCTTCTTATATATGTTTAAAAGAGCTTTCATCACCAGCTTTCTGGTGGTCTTGTCGTAGCCGTGGCCCTGAAGCAACACATCAAGTTCCTTTGGCTTACCCATTCCTGTAAGCTTAAGTTCCTTCTTGAACTTTGACTTGTTTGCCCTTATCATGGCCTCTATTTCATAGATGGCTTTTCTCTTTATCTTCATACTTCTAACTATGCTTGCCAGGAATATTCCTAGGGCTGCAATTATTGGCAGAAGTATCATCATTTTCTCGTTTGTCACTTTTCTTCTCCAATGTGTATATTATTCATTGATTATACTATTTTTGTGGCGTAAAATAAACAGTGTGAGGTGAATTATGAAAAAAGTTTTTAATACATTGATAAAAGATTTCGTTATTGCGGTTATAGATATACTGCTTATACTTTTCAGCAGGGATTTCTTAAGGGCAAATATTCCAGCTCCATTTGATGAAGCTGTGTACCTAGCATACTTCATAGCCCTAATACTTCTAGGCTTCATAATGTACGCTAAGATATCCGCATTGCTAAAAGGAGAGAAATTAATAATCTCTACAGACGAAAGACCATATAGGTGTACTGGAAAGACCGTATGCGATAATCCAGGCTGCACCCTGTGTAGTTTGAGCACTGAAAAAGACGCTAATGATTAGCGTCTTCTTTTTTTAATATATGCATAGGTCGTGATCTTTAACCAGCTGTTTTAGCACCTCTATACCTGCTAGGGAATTACCCTTTGCATTAAGTGCAGGTCCATATATCCCTATTCCCATGTCTGGCTTTATTGCGCACATGATGCCGCCACCTACTCCAGACTTTGCAGGGATGCCTACCTTGGCAGCAAATTCTCCAGACTCATCGTATAGTCCGCAGCTTGCAATGATGCTTCTAACAAGTCTAGCCTCTTCCTCAGATACAACTCTAGTTCCATCGCTAAGCACTCCGCCTCTAGCAAGGAATAGGCCCATCTGTGCCAGGTTCTTTGCCGTTACCTCTATGGAGCACTGCTTAAAGTATACCTCTAGGGCTTCTTGTGAAGGAGTTGCAAGGAAACCTTCACCTTCCATGAAGTATGCTAAGGACCTATTTCTGTTTCCAGTAGCAAGTTCGCTTTCATAGATCTCCTGGTTTAGGTGAATATCCTCTGACTCAGCAATTAGCCTGATGAAGTTTAGTAGTCTTTCAAATCTTTCATCTACAGTCTTACCCTTTACCATTGATGTTACAGCTATTGCTCCCGCATTGATCATTGGGTTAAAAGGCTTATGTGTATCTGCAGTTTCAAGTCTTACTACGGAGTTAAATCCATCTCCTGTAGATTCAAGGCCTACCTTTTCTAAAACCTTTTCTATGCCCCAGTCCTGCATAGCAAGTAAAAGCACAAAAGGTTTTGATACACTCTGCATGGAGAACTTCTCTTTATAGTCTCCTGCTGCGTACTCTTCGCCGCTTTCCAGCATTACGAAAACACCAAGATCCTTCTTGTTCTTTCTAGCTAGTGCTGGAATATATGTTGCTACCTTACCCTTGGCGCAGTACTTCTTTGCGTTCTTTATATATTCCTTTAATTCAGTATCTGTAAATGGTCTCATAATTCTCTCCCTACTTAGATTATATACCATTGGCAGTTCCAGTAATCGGAATCTTGCTTCCACCGTATGTTGGTTTCATCTTTAAATATGTCTTAAAAACGTCCTTATCTCTAGCTAAAATCTCTCTCACGCTTCTAAAGATTTGGCCGCCGTATGTGTTCTGATCAGCTGCTACCCCGTAGCACTCCATGCCCAGGTTGTTTCCTATGAACAAAGCTCTATACATGTGGTAGCCCTGGGTTACAACTATTGGCCTATGTATTTCAAATATGCTTTGCGCCCTGTACATGCTGTCGTATGTGGAAAAGCCTGCGTGGTCAACAAAGATTGCATCCTTTGGAATGCTCCTTGAAACCAGGTAATCGTACATGCACTTAACCTCGTTGTGTCCCTTGGTGCCGTTATCTCCAGTTACTAGAATCTTCTTTGCCACATCGCTTCTGTAAAGGGAGATGGCAGATTCCAGCCTATCCTTTAGCATAGGTGTTGGTGTTCCATCCTCATAAATGCCTGCCCCCAGTACTACTATGGCATCGCAATTTAGCTTTGCCATTTCCTGGTCATAAGGGTGCCCTATCTTCTGGTCGTAGTCCTGGAATCTGTAGATAATGTTTTCATCCTGGTTCTTGGTTACTAGCATGCTGATTCCAACCACCGCCACCACAATAATTAGGGCCAAGGCGAATATTAATTTGAAAAATCTTTTAATAGCTTTTATCATATGAAAATTTTAATATATATACTTTAATTAGTCAATTATGGTATAATACCTCTAGTACGAAAGGCGAGAAAAATGTCATTAAATTTAAGAGACGAATTAGTAAACAAATCCATAGAGGAAAGCAAGTTTAAATACGCAGGTAGAAACTTTAAAGAAGAGGACACCGTAATTGAAGTTGCAGGGGTAAAGATTGGCGGAGATAACTTCACCGTATTTGCAGGTCCTTGCAGCGTAGAGTCCAAGGATCAGATAGTTGATCTTGCTGGAAAGGTTAGACTTGCTGGATGCCAAGTTTTAAGAGGCGGCGCATTTAAACCTAGAACTAGCCCACACACATTCCAGGGTTTAGGAGATAAGGGCATTAGGTACCTTGTAGACGCTAAAGAGGTTACAGGTCTTCCTGTAGTTTCTGAGATCATGGATCCTTCACAGCTTGAACTATTTAAGGATGTGGACATCCTTCAGATCGGGGCAAAGAACATGCAAAACTTCGCCCTTCTAAAAGCGGTAGGAAAGACAAATAAGCCAGTTCTTTTAAAGAGAGGCTTTTCAAATACACTGGAGGAGCTGCTATTTAGCGCAGAGTACATTATGTCAGAAGGTAACCACAAGGTAATCCTTTGCGAGAGAGGTATTAGAACCTTTGAAACTTCCATGAGAAACACCTTCGATATTACAGCTATAGCTTTGCTTCGTCAGTTAACACACCTTCCTGTCATTGCAGATCCTAGTCATAGCACAGGAGAGAGCAAGCTAGTTAGCCCAGTATGCAAGGCTGCAGTAGCTGCAGGATGCCAAGGACTACTGATTGAGACACACGATGAACCTCAGTCCGCTCTTTGCGATGGATTTCAGGCCATAACAATAGAAGAACTAAAGGAACTTCTTCCTAAGCTGGAAGAACTAAGGAGAATATTATGAAGAAGATCATAGCTACAGATAAAGCACCTGCTGCAATAGGGCCATATTCACAGGCAATTGTTGTAGGCAATATGCTTTTCGCATCAGGACAAATTCCAATCGATCCAAAGACTGGTGAAGTTGTTGAAGCAGATATTACTAAGCAGGCAACACAGGTATTTGAAAACATCAAGGAGATACTATTAGAAGCAGGCTCATCCTTAGATAAGGTAGTAAAGACAACTTGCTTCATTTCAGATATGGGTAACTTCGGAAAGGTAAACGAGGTATACGCTAAGTACTTTCCAGAAAATCCACCTGCACGTTCAGCAGTAGAAGTATCTAGACTACCTAAGGACGTAATGATAGAAATTGAAATAATCGCAGAAGTATAAAAAAAGAGAACCAGCTATGCTGGTTCTTTTGTTAGGTCAAAAGTCTTTCCATCTACCACCTTCATTAGGTCATCTACCCCTATCTCTAGCTGAAGGCCAACCTTGCCTCCGCTTACGCAGATCTTGTCGTATAGAAGGCAGGTCTCGTCGATGTATGTCTTAAATTTTTTCTTCATTCCAATAGGTGAACATCCACCCTTTATGTATCCTGTGGTAGGAGTGATCTCCTTAGCAAGTATCATCTCCACCTTCTTTTCACCGCAGGCCTTTGCAGCCTTCTTTAGGTCAAGCTCCATTTCAACGGGAACGCAAAATACGTAGTGCTCCTTTGAAGCTCCCACCGTAACCAAAGTCTTGAAAACCTGGTCAATGTTTCTTCCCGTCTTATGTGCTACAGATACTCCATCTAAAAGTCCGTCGGAAGTATCGTATTCAAATAGGGCGTATGTTATCTTTTGTCCATCTAGTAGTCTAATTGCGTTTGTCTTAATTGATCCCATCTAGCACCTCTGTTAATTTTGCGAATTCCTCCAGGCTCAAGGTCTCAGCCCTTCTAGTAGGGTTAATTCCAGCCTTTTCGAGTGCATCGTTTATTTGCGATTTATCTATTCCAAGTAGAGTAAGCGAGTTTGAAAGGGTCTTTCTCCTCATTCCAAAGCCAGCCTTTACCACCTTAAAGTACAGGTCCTCATTATTTACCTTTACACTTCTATCCTGAAGGATGTTAAGCCTTATTACGCTAGAGTCAACCTTAGGTTGAGGTATGAAAACCTCCTTTGGAACATCGATGATATAGTCTACAGTGGCGTAGTACTTTACGGCTACAGATATTGCTCCGTATGCCTTTGTTCCTGGCTCTGCATTAATCCTTTCAGCCACTTCCTTTTGAAGCATTATGGTGATGCTGTCTGCCTTAACGTTTTCCTCTAACAGCTTCATGATGATAGGGGTGGTTATGTAGTAAGGCAGGTTGCCTATTATCTTAACGCTCTTACAATCATACCTATCTATGATTTCATTTATGTCTAGCTTCAGCACGTCCTCATTTATGATGGTAACGTTATCTAGGTCCTTTAGGTTTTCCTCTAGAATCGGAATTAGGCTCTGGTCTATTTCAATTGCTACCACATGGCCTGCCCTTTCAGCAGCAAGGTGTGTTAAAACTCCCATGCCTGGACCTATCTCTATTACTAGATCATCCTTGGTAGCACCTGAAGCCTCTACTATTTCCTCAATCACGTTTCCATCCGTCAGAAAGTTCTGGCCAAGGCTTTTAGTAAACTTAAATCCATATTTATTTTTCATCTGGCCTATGGCGCTCTTAGTATATATCTTATCTGACATTAAGACACTCCTCTAGTTCTTCCTTTGTTATTCCAAAGCTGTTTAGCTTCTTTAAAAAGGTCTTGGCATTGGCATATCCTATGCCTAGCTCTCTTCCTACCTTTTCCCTTAGCTTCTTATTTCCTTCAAGGCCGTAGTAGGTAAGGTCCTTAAATGTAAAGGTGTCCTCCTCTTCCCTTAGGGTGCATCTAGCCTTTTTTAAAGCAGCGATGATGTCCTCTGGCTTTGCGTTTTCTATGCCTATATCCCCATCTAGGGTTGCTTTTTCTCTATCTAAAAAAGCCTGCTTGCTACCAGGAAACTTCTTCAAAAGTTTTCTTCTTATTTCTTCTCCAGAAAAGTCCGGATCTGTAAATATTATTATTCCTTGAGCATTATAGGCTTCTTCAATCTCTATATATTTTTCCTTCGTTATTCCAAAGCCATGAGTCTCAATGGTAAAGCCTTCAACCGCTTCCTTTACTCTTGCGGTGTCATCCCTTCCTTCAACCACTATGGCTTCCTTTACCTTTAACTTTTCCATCTTAGTCGTCTTCTAATACAAATATCTTTTCACCAGGTTTTACCATCTTTAGAACATCCCTGGCTTGCTTTTCAACATACTCCTTTGAATCAATATTATCCTTTTGCTTTTTAAGGTCATCCCTCTGTTCGATAAGCTTTTGGTTTTCTGCCTTTAGATGTGATTGCTCTATCTTTAGAGAAATTATGCTTTTGGCGGAAACAATTACAAATATTGCAACAAGAAGAGCTATGGCTATCTTGATAACATTTACCCTGTTTAGTTTTTTCTTCTTGCTAGTTCTACTCATTTTATTTCCTTTAATTAGGCAGGGCCCTATGGCCCCGCCTTTTATAGATAACTTAATGGGTTAACAGGAGTTCCGTGTCTATGGATTTCGAAGTGACAGTGAGATCCATAGCTGTTTCCTGTATTACCTACCGCTGCAATCTTCTTGCCCTTGTATACCTTAGTTCCTACTGAAACGTATAGGTTGTTGCAGTGTCCGTATAGGGTTTCGTATCCGTTCTTATGGTCTATGATTACGCATAGTCCGTAGCCCCAGTGCCATCCTGCTAACGTTACTGTACCACCGTCAGCAGCGTAGATTGGAGTTCCTGTTGAACATGCTAGGTCGATACCTTCATGCATTCTACCCCATCTTCCACCGAAGTACGATGTGATGGATGCACCGTGAACTGGCCATGCGAAGTGACCTGAACCTATTGTTGGAGGTCTCTTCTTTGTACCCTTTAGAACTATCCTAGTTACTGGCTTCTTAAGAACCTTAGTTGAGATTACTTCCTCATCTATCTTCTTTCCATTCTTTCTAGTAATTCTAGCCGTTACCGACTTGACTCCCTTTACGCCAGCTCTTGCTACCCTGGTCTCGCCTCTATATACGTTCTTGGAATCCTTGTATATTGTCTTATACTTGGTCTTCTTCTTGTATGTTTCAATGCCTATGGTCTTAACAGTAAGACTAGGGATTGCCTTTGCTATCAGGATCTTCTGTCCTGAATGTATTAGACCTATATCCAGCTTAGGATTTAGCTTTCTGATTGTCTTGATGGAGATGTGCTTTCTCTTGGCGATGCCAGAGATGGTATCTCCCTTCTTAATCTTGTAGTATCCTTCACCCTTCTTGCCCTTCAGGATTGTCTTGAAAACAGCATTAGGTGACTTGATGTTACCTGTGATAGTATCTACCTTCACTACCTTTACGTCTTCCATGAAGCCGATGGTCTCGTACTTGGACCACTTATCCTTTGGAACGTAGTATGCCATGATTCTGTTTAGAACGCTGTTGGCATCCTTTCTGGTCTCTAGATAGTACTTGTTCTTTCCGTCTATTCTAATAGCGTAGGCCTCTGCCTGTGCATCGGACATGTTGGATAGTCTTGAAAGTACCATGTCTATATCGTCTATTTCCTTACCTAGGGTAAAGATTCTAGTAAAGGCTATATCCTCTTCAGGGTCTATCTCAATCTTGTTGCCGTACTCCTTACTTAGGTTTTCACTTACTATCTCTACTACCTGGAACACGTCATCCTGGTCCTTGACTACGCCTAAAATCTTTCCCTTATATGCATATTCATAGCCTGTAGCATAGTTTAGAATTGCAAACAGTCCTATGAATATGAATAGAAATATTACGGAATCCCTAACCAGTGCCTTTCTGTGCTTACGCATATCCACCAGCATTAGGTGAAGACCTCTAACTATGTGGAAGTATACGAAGAATATGCACCTCGCTATTAGATCTACTAAGAAGTCCACTCCATCTACGATGGCAGCAGCCCCATTAACGATTAAATCCCAAAGGGCCTTCATGCCGTCATCCCAGATCTCATGAAATTCATCTAAAGCGAATATGGGTTCTGCGCAGACTTCTACTGCCTTGTCCCAGAACTTCTTTCTATTCTCTTTTTTCTTTACTTTATCTTTCTTTGCCATACCTCTGCCTCTTCTATTCTTTGCTTTACGCACTGGCACTTTTCTCCCTCATCGGTAAGACCTGTGTCCTTGCATATTGGGCAAGAATATTGTGTGTCCGTATAGTCCATATCAAAATTGTTTTCCGTTAATATGATTGCTCTTTCCTTTTCAAGCTTATCTACTTTGCTTCTAATTTCTTCCTGATCCTTAAGGTTTCCGCTGATCATGCTTGTTGTAATTCTGCCGTATAGGGAAGCCATCTGAGCATCAAGTTGCTTGATCTTAGGTATCTTTCTATATACCTCTTCCTTTCTTTCCTTGGCCTTCTTTTCAGCTTCCTCTCTTAGATAGCTATAGTAGTTGTTTAAAACAGCCTGAGTAACCACGCTCTTCTTGTTTACATCTACTCCCTTTTCTTGGGCCTTGCTTTGCCAGCTGGTTAAAACCGCATTGACGTACTTGATGTTAGGATTTCCTATGCCGCAAGTTTCGCCGCAAGCTTCGATTACCCTTTCCATGGTAAACTTCATCTCATCGAACCAGACGTCGATCATTTCCCTCTCCGCCTCAGTTGCGTTTCGGTTAAAGCCAAGAGCCTGAAAGACTCTCCTGTATCTATAGTATCTTTGGTCATTTTCCTCTAAGTACTTGATAGCGTCTTCCTCAGACTTAAGACCGCTTTCTCTCCAGCCCTGGATTACCCTTTCAAGGTATCTTACGTTTTCCTTGCCCAGATTCTTGCAGTAGTCGATGGCCTTGATGATTAGGCCTGGCTCAACTGAGTAGAAATCTGTCCAGCTTGCCACCTCTTCCAGGTCCTTGCCGCTAAAAAGTACGCCCCACTTTTCCTCTAAGTACTTAAGAACTTCCTTTGTTCCATCATCAATGGATAAATCTTCCTCCTCTTCCTTGGAAACTCCGAACATTCTCTCCCTTAGGTTAAGGAACTTGATGCTGTCTTCGGACATTTTTACTACGCCCTTTTCCTGCCAATACTTCCAAGCCTTTTCAACCATGGATTCTTCCGTGTTAAGCTGGTTTGAAAGTATGCGGTTTTCAACGGATTGCCCGTTTTCAGCGTACATTAGGCCAAGCAAATATACCTTTGCATAGTTTTCAGGTGCAAGGGCCATGTATTCGCTGATGAAAATGTTGTCAACCTTCGTATCGTATAGGAAGATGTTGTCTATTTTTTCCTTGTTGTAGTTCATTATATAGTTTCCTTTGATCTGTCGCTAAACTTGGTGTATCTTTCAACCCATGTTAGCTCAACTCTGCCTGTTTCACCGTTTCTATTCTTGGCGATGTTAACCTCGCAAATTCCCTTCTTGTCCTCGTTGTCTTTATCGTAGTAGTCTTCCCTGTGTAGGAACATTACTATATCTGCATCCTGCTCGATTGAGCCTGATTCTCTAAGGTCCGAAAGGATAGGGCGCTTATCGTCTCTCTTTTCAACTGCTCTGGAAAGCTGGCTCAGTACTATTACTGGGCATTCCATCTCTCTAGCAAGAAGCTTTAAGTTTCTCGAAAGTGCGCTTACCTCTTGAAGTCTTGACTCTGTCTTTCCTTCATAGCTCATTAGCTGTAAGTAGTCTATTACTACAAGGTCAAGGCCTTTTTCAGCCTTTAATCTTCTGCACTTGTTCTTTATCTCCATAAAGCTGATGCCTGGAGTGTTGTCTATCTGAATGTTAGCCTTGGATAGAGTATCTACGGATGCTGAAATTCTCTCCCAGTCCTTCCTCTGAAGATCTCCATCCTGAAGCTTCTTGATTTCTACCCTTGATTCTACTGAAAGCATTCTCTGGCCTAGCTGAGTTCTGTCCATTTCCAAGCTGAAAATTAGTACAGATGAGCCGTGCTTAATTGCACTCTGCTGAGCGATGTTTAAAGCAAAGGCTGTCTTACCCATGGAAGGACGAGCTGCTATGATGATAAGGTCAGATTTCTTAAGTCCGCCCAGCTTGTTGTCTAGGTCCTTAAAGCCTGTAGGTACACCGTGGATTCTTCCAGGATTCTGGGCTGCCTCATCTATGGCCTTTAGATTTTCAAGCATTACTTCGCTGATTGGGACGTACTCTCTAGACTGCTTTTGCTTTGCAATATCGAAGATGCTTTGCTCTGCGTAGTCCAAAAGATTTTCCACCTTCATTTCACCGCTAAAGCATAGGCTGTTGATTTCCTCTGATGCCTTTATTAGATTTCTTGTTGTAGACTTTTCAGTTACAATCTTTGCATATTCTGAAGCATTGGAAACAGAAGGTATATCCATACATAAAGCTGCTATGTACGGTCTTCCTCCTACCATCTCAAGTGTATTTCTTGCTGTTAACTTTTCACAAACTGTAAGCATATCTACAGGTTTGTTCTCCCTGTATAGGTCGTAGATGGCTTCAAAGATTTCCTTGTGGGCTTCTTGGTAAAAGTATTCTGCTCTTACCTTTTCTAGGGCCATAAGTAGGGCATCCTTGTCCAGCATTGCTGCTCCAAGTACGGCCTTCTCAGCTTCTTCGCTGTGGGGTGGGATCTTTTCTATCATGTGTCTATCCTCTGTTACTTAATTTCTACCTTTACTTCACCTTGTACTTCTGGGTATAGCTTAACCGCTAAGGTGTATGCCCCAGTCTGCTTGATAGGTGAATCTAGTACTATCTTCTTCTTGTCTATATCTAACTGATGCTGAGCCTTTAGGCTTTCTGCAATGTCCATAGAAGTGATTGAGCCAAATAGCTTTCCGCCTTCGCCGGCCTTGCTTTCAATTACTACTGTAAGACCTTTAAGTTTTTCAGCTAGGTCTAAAGCTGCCTGTTTTTCCTGGGCCTTCTTTTCCATCTCAATCTTCTTTTGTTTTTCAAGGGTTCTAAGGTTAGCCTCTGTAGCTTCTGTTGCAAGACCTTTTCTTAAAAGCATGTTTCTTGCAAAGCCATCTGAAACTGTAACAACGTCTCCTGCCTTTCCAGTTCCCTTAACGTCTTTATTTAAAATGACAACCATTACTTGCCCTCCTTAAATACTTTTTCCTTTACTATTTCCTTCAGCTTTTCGATTGCCTCTTCTGGAGACATATCCACCTGAGCTCCTGCTGTGGTCAGGTGACCGCCACCTCCAAAGGCTTCCATGATAAGCTGAACGTTTATCTCTCCTAGAGATCTTGCGCTTATTACCGTTCTTCCATTTAGGTCCTTTCCAAGTACGAAGGTTGCCTTGATTCCCTTTACGCTAAGAAGCTCGTCTGCCACCTGTGAGCAGATGACCTGGGCGTTCTGGGAATTGCCTTCACATATTGAAAATGCAATCTTTTCCTTGAAGAAGGATGCGCCTGCAATTGACTTTGCTCTTTTTACAAAATCTTCCATATTTGTCTGGAAGTACTTCTTTACCTCTGTGGTGTCTGCCCCTGATCTTCTCAGCCAAGATGCAGCTTCAAAGGTTCTTACTCCAGTCTTTACAGCAAATCTGTTGGTGTCAATGGTCATGCCGGCAAGCATTGCTTCTGCTTCAAACTTGTCCAGCACCTTCTTTGGAGCGATGGCCTGAATCATCTCGGCAACCAGCTCACAGGTTGATGATGCATATGACTCAACGTAGGATAAAGCTGCGTTATCTATGTAGTCTTCCACCTTTCTGTGGTGGTCGATTAGTGCAATTTTTTCTGTCTTTTCTAAAAGCTCTGGGCATTCAACCAGTGACCTTCTGTTGGTATCTAGTACCACAACTAGAGAATCTGATCCTGCCAGTCTTTGAGCTTTTCTGTTATTGATAAAGTTATATTTTTCCTTTTCCTTAGCAGCGTTATATATGTTGCTTAAGGCTTCGTTGTACTCGTTTATTACTATGTACGCCTCTTTTCCTTCAAGCTCGCACATCTTGTTTATTCCAAGGCTTGCGCCGAAGGCATCCATATCTGGCCAAGGGTGAGCCATGATGAATACTTTATCTGCTTGTCTAATAAGCTGCTTTAGAGCGTGGGCAACTATTCTTGATTTACCCTTGTTTCCCTTTTCAACGCTTTGAAGAGTTCCGCCAAAGTATTCGATCTTGCTTCCTCTCTTAACTACGGCCTGCGCTCCACCTCTACCTAAAGCAAGGTCAAGAGCTATTGTTGCGTAGTCTTCTGTTTCAAGGATGCTCTTTCCGCCTATGCCTACGCCAAGGCTTAGGGTAACTGGAAAGTCTGACTCTGTTCCTATCTTTCTAATTTGGTCAAGGATAGGGAACTTGTCCTGAACGGACTGCTCTAGCTCCTTGTTTGATACGAATATGATGTACTGGTTGTTAGCCAGTTTGTTTACTGAAGATTTAAGCTTGGCAGCCCAAGTTCTGATGGTCTGGTCTACAGAGCTTACTATCTTGCTTACGTTGATCTCTGCGTTAGTTGAAACAATCTCGTCGTAGTTATCTACATTTACGATTACTACGCACATCCTTTCCTCATTGTATAGAGACTTAAGATTTTCGTATGGGGTTACATCTATGAAGTGAACATAGATATTATCTTCCTCGTCTCTAACGCAGCGAAGTCTATATTTCTTATCGTTTCTCTCTATTAAAAGATATTCATCTTTATCTACTATGTCTTCCAGTTGCTGCATCTTAACTCTAGTTAGTTCAAAGAAGGAATCCTTAGCTTCCAGGCTTTCACTTTTAGCTATTATCCTTCCTTCCTTGTCTACCAGGCAGGCTGGGAAAGGGACATATTTAAAAATATCCATTTTCACCCTCCAAAGTGATTAAAGGTCATAAATAGTTAGAATATATTATAGCACAAAAGTTTTTAATTTGCCACCACACTTTCCACATCTGTATCTATATGTCTGCTCAGTTAGAGGACACCTCTTTTTTCTATATATCTCCTGGCCGCAGTGGCTGCACTTCACCATGTACTTATACCTTTCATTTCTAGCATCGGCTATTCCTATCTTTTCATAGGTAGTCCTAGCTGTTATGCCATATCCCTGGTGATTTAATATATTTACCAATTTCTTCCATTTTTGCCCATGGTCGTATGCTCCCCTTACGGTGTGCAGTAGTTCATGGGCTATTACATCCCTAAGCTTATCTTCTGCCGCTTCTTCCATGATGCTTGAAATTTCAATGATAAATCCCTTGTCAGTCTTCTTGCAACATCCAAATCTAGCCTTGGCTCTCTTGTTGATCTTCACCTGGTCAACCTGGCCATAGGGGATACCCATTCTATTAAAATCTTCCTTAACCTCCTGTAAAAGAAGTATTACTCTCTCTTCAAACTCTCTCATTTCCACCTCAAAGTAAAAAGCCCCTTTTAGGGGCCTGTTTCACATGAAACATATCTTCTATTTAAGTTTTTCCAATAGGTCTAAGATTCTTTCAAGTTCTTCGTTTGAGAAGAATTCTATTTCAATCTTTCCCTTCTTGCCATTCTTGTTGATGGCAACCTTAGTTCCAAGAGCTTTCTTCAGCTCTTCCTCTATTCTTGCTACGTTAGGATCTTTAACCTTCTTGGCAGGTCTTCTCTTTGCCTTGGCCTTAGCCATCCTTTCAATATCTCTAACTGAAAGGCCTTCCTTTTCAATGGCCTTGCAAAGTTCTTCCTGTCTTTCCTCATCCTCTACTGCAACTAAAGCTCTAGCATGTCCTGCTGAAATCTTTCCTTCAGCCAGATATTTCTTTGCTACATCTGAAAGCTTTAAAAGCCTTAAACTGTTGGAAATGTAAGGTCTTGACTTACCTACAGACTTTGAAACTTCTTCCTGAGTTAGTCCGTAGCTTTTGATCATCTGATTTAAACCTTCAGCTTCTTCTATAGGGTTTAGGTCTTCGCGCTGCATGTTTTCGATGATTGCAAGAAGCATGTTTTCTCTATCGTCTAGCTGCCTTACGATGCAAGGAAGCTTTTTAATTTCAGCTTCTCTAGCAGCTCTATATCTTCTTTCACCTGCAACGATCTCATAACCCTTGTTTAGCTTTCTCACTACGATTGGCTGTATTAGGCCGTGTTCCAGGATTGAAGCTGCCAGTTCCTTGATCTTTTCCTGGTCAAAGGTCTTACGCGGCTGATTTGCGTTAGGCTTAATATCGTTGATATCTATATATATTATTGAGTTTTCATTATCCTCTGCTTTTACTTCTTCTACGGGCTTTGTATTTTCTTCAATGGTTGCATCCGCAAACAGTGCATCTAGCCCTCTTCCTAAACCTCTAGCCATTTAGCCTTCCTCTCTTTCAAGAAATTCATCTGCGAAGTCCATGTATGCTATTGCTCCCTTTGACTTTGGATCGTACTCAGTTATTGGCATTCCAAAGCTTGGAGCTTCTGCAAGTCTTACGTTTCTAGGGATAACTGTTGAAAATACCTTGTTTCCAAAGTATCTCTTAACTTCCTGTACTACCTGAATTGATAGATTTGTTCTGCCATCGAACATGCTCAGGATTACCCCTTCCACCTTTAGAAGAGGATTGATGTTCTTCTTAACAAGTTCAATGGTTCCCATCAGTTGGCTTACTCCTTCAAGTGCATAGAACTCACACTGAATAGGGATAAGCACGCTATCTACAGCAGCAAGGGAGTTGATTGTTAAAAGGCCAAGTGATGGCGGACAGTCTATGAAGATATAGTCGTAGCTATCCTTTACTCTATCTAAAGCCTTCTTTAACATCTTCTCACGGCCTTGAATCTGAACAAGCTCGATTTCTGCTCCTGCAAGATCTACGCTTGCTGGAATCATATCCAGGTTCTTTACCCCTGTCTTCATGATAGCCTTTTCTGTCTTGAAGTCAGGTTCTACAAGCAGCTCATACGTAGTGTTTCCAAGGCCTTTCTTGGATACGCCTAGTCCGCTAGTTGTATTGCCCTGTGGGTCAATATCTATGATTAGCACCTTCTTGCCCTTGTTTGCCAGACAAGCTCCTAGGTTGATATTTGTAGTAGTTTTTCCTACTCCACCCTTTTGATTAAAAATTGCAATTGATTTTCCCAAGTCTCTTCCTCCTAGTTTATTATGCTTTCATTATATACTATACATATATATATTTCTACACTTTTGCATTAAAAAAGATGTTTCACGTGAAACATCTAATTCCCATATTTTCCAGTTACAGTGGTTCCTTGCTAGGAGTGCCTGGTTTTCTAGGGTACGCCTTAGGTGTAGGCCCTAGTTTTTCAACGAATACCAGGTTGTGCTCATCAAGGCTAGTCTTTTCAATTTTCTCTACCTTGCCCTGTAAAAGTTTCAGTGCTCTGGCGGATTTTTCCAGTTCTTCCTCTACCTCAGGTCCTTTATATGAGATAAGCTTTCCTCCTGTCTTTACGAAAGGTAGGCAGTACTCTAAAAGTACCGGCATGGAAGCTACCGCTCTAGATACGCATAGATCAAAGGAATCTCTAAAGTCTTCTTTCCTTGCTAGTTCTTCAGCTCTTGCGTGAACTACGGTTACATTTTTAATATGGTACTTTTCGCAAAGGGTAGCTATGATCTTTAGCCTCTTGTTTAGAGAGTCCACTAAAACGAACTCCTTTTCAGGATAGATGATAGCTAGTGGTACCCCTGGAAAACCCGCTCCTGTTCCCAGGTCTAAAATCCTTCTAGCCGTTGAAATTTCAACGAATTTAGCCAGCGACACCGAGTCCATATAGTGCTTTTTTATGAACTCATCTTTATCTGTTATTGCTG
Source organism: Clostridia bacterium (assembly GCA_024403135.1). Classification (GTDB taxonomy): domain Bacteria; phylum Bacillota; class Clostridia; order Peptostreptococcales; family Anaerovoracaceae; genus JAKSSK01. Next base: position 22,002 of record JAKSSK010000006.1, on the reverse strand, counting down.
TTAGGTTGATGTGCTCGTTAAGCTCTAATATGTCTTCCATATATCCTGTGAACTTGTTGATTTTATCTTCGCTAAGGGAAATATTAAGTTGTTCTAGGAAATTAATTAGCTTTTCCATCCTCAGCCTTTCTTCTTTGCTTTTCTAAATAAATTAGCAGTACGTTAATATCTGCAGGGGATACTCCTGAAATTCTTGAAGCCTGTCCTATGGAACCTGGCTTTATCTGGCTAAGCTTTTGCATAGCCTCTATTCTAAGGCCTTCAATCTTTGAGTAGTCTAGATCTTCTTCTAAAGTCTTTCCTTCCAGCTTGTTAAATCTTTCGATCTGCTGAAGCTGCTTCTTGATGTATCCATCATACTTTATCTGCACCTCTACCTGAGTTGCGGCATGGTATGCTAGATTTGGCCTAGTTTCATCATCTATTTCTTCAAGATCCTTATATGTAATCTGAGGTCTTCTTAATAGATCTGCTAGGGAAATGCTTGACTGAACCTGGCTAGTTTGATGCTTTTCAAGGAATTCCTCTATTTCAAGAGGCTTAACCATCTTGCTTTCAAGTCTTGCAACTTCCTTTTCTACAGCTTCCTTCTTCTTAAGGAATCTTTCGTATCTTTCCTTAGATGCTAATCCAACCTGATATGATTTCTCTGTTAGACGTAAATCTGCGTTGTCCTGACGAAGTAAAAGGCGATATTCGCATCTAGAAGTCATGATTCTATAAGGTTCATTAGTACCTTTAGTTACTAAATCGTCGATTAGAACGCCAATATAAGCCTCGTTTCTTCCAAGAATTAGCGGTTTTTTGCCCGAAATCTTTAAAACTGCATTAATTCCTGCCATTAGACCTTGGGCTGCTGCCTCTTCGTAGCCGCTACTTCCGTTAAACTGACCAGCGCAAAATAGGTTCTCAATGAATCTATTTTCCAGGCTAAGTTTAAGATCCTGTGGATTGATGCAGTCGTATTCTATTGCATAGGCAGGTCTTGTGATTCTAAGATTCTCTAGACCTGGTATTGTTTTATAGAAGGCTTCCTGTACATCTTCTGGAAGTGATGATGACATTCCTTGAATGTACATCTCGTCTGTGTCAAGACCTTCAGGTTCAACAAATAGCTGATGTCTCTTCTTATCTGCGAATCTGTTTACCTTGTCCTCGATGGAAGGGCAGTATCTTGGACCAATACCTTCAATCTGTCCACCAAAAAGAGCAGACCTATGGAAGTTAGCCCTAATTACACCGTGAGTTTCTTCATTTGTATAAGTTAACCAGCAGCTAGCCTGGTTTTCACCTAGTTCATCGTTAAGGAATGAGAAAGGTACTCTTTCTTCGTCTCCCTTTTGCTCTGTCATCTTTGAGTAGTCAAGGCTTGATCCTAGACACCTAGCAGGAGTTCCTGTCTTAAATCTTCTTAGAGGAATTCCGTGTTTCTTTAGGTTGTCTGCAAGCTCGTTAGATGGAGCAAGTCCATTAGGACCGCTTGATGTTACGGTTGATCCTACAAAGATCTTTCCTCTTAGGAATGTACCTGTTGCAAGGATTACGGCATCAGCGGTATAGTATGAGTTTAGCTTTGTCACTACTCCGCACACCTTGCCATCTTCAACTAAGATGTCCACGATTTCGCACTGCTTCATATCTAGATTAGGAGTGTTTTCGATGGTCTTCTTCATCTCGGTGTGGTATTTATGCTTGTCCGCCTGTGCTCTTAGGGAGTGAACGGCAGGGCCCTTTGCAGTATTTAACATCTTGGTCTGAATGAAGGCCTTGTCTATATTAATTCCCATCTCGCCACCAAGGGCATCGATTTCTCTAACCAAATGTCCCTTGCCAGTTCCACCTATGGAAGGATTGCATGGCATCATGGCAACAGCTTCAAGATTTATTGAAAACATGATAGTCTTCTTTCCCATCCTTGCTGCCGCAAGAGCCGCTTCGCAGCCTGCATGACCTGCACCTATTACGGCCACATCGTAGTGACCCATTAAAATTTTATCTTCCATTATATATGTCCTTTATTTTCCTAAACAGAATCTTGAGAATACCTCGTTTATTATATCCTCTGCTACTGCTTCACCAATGATCTGACCAAGAAGCTCATAGCTGTTATTAATGTCTATTTCAATAAGTTCTAGTGCTTGATGCATCTTTGTCATTTCAATGGCATCAGTTATTGACTTTAGACCTTCATCAAGAAGGTTCTTATGTCTAACGTTTGTAACTAGAACTGAATCTTCCTGCTTTACCTTTCCGCCGTAAACCAGCTCTACAATTTTATCCTTAACCTGATCTAAACCCTTTAGGTTGTTGGTTAAGCTGGTCTTTAGGATGGTTGCCTTTGTAAGTTTACCTTGGATGTATCCTAGGTCCGCCTTTTCAGCTAGATCCACCTTGTTATATATTACGATTACCTGTCTATCTTCAAGAAGAGATATTATTCTATCGTCTTCCTCATCAAGAGGACTTGATGAATCTACCACAAAGATTACTAAATCAGCGCTGTTAAATGAAGCCTTGCTCTTTTCGATACCAATCTTTTCAATTACATCCTGAGTATCTCTGATGCCAGCAGTATCTGTAAGCTTAACAGGAATATCCCTGATGTTCACCATTTCTTCGATGGTGTCCCTGGTAGTTCCTGCAATGTCTGTAACTATTGCTCTTTCTTCGTTTAACAGGGCGTTCATAAGGGAGGATTTTCCAACGTTTGGCTTACCGATGATGGCTACGTTTAATCCTTCCTTTATTATTCTACCTGTATCGCTGGTTGAAAGAAGCTTCTCTATTTCTTCCTTTACTTCATAAAGGTTCTTTTCCAAGTTTTCATAGGTAAGCTGCTCTATATCCTCATCTGGGTAGTCGATATTTACAGTTACATTTACTAATATATCTAAGATCAGCTTTCTAATATTCTTAATTTCAGTTGAAAATCTACCTTCAAGCTGGTCCATTGCAACATCGAAGGTCTTTACGCTCTTTGCCTTGATAAGATCTATTACTGCTTCAGCCTGGGATAGGTCAAGCCTTCCATTTAGAAATGCACGCTTTGTGAACTCTCCAGGTTCTGCCAGTCTAGCACCGTTTTCAAGGACCACCTCTAAGATTCTCCTCTGGCTTACTACGCTGCCGTGGCAGTTTATCTCAACCACGTCCTCTGTAGTATATGTGTGAGGAGCTTTTGTATATACAGCTAAAACTTCATCCACGCTTTCCCCAGTCTTTGGATCCACTATTTTGCCGTAAGTCATCCTTCTATTTGCAAGGGGCTTTCCGCTTTTGGGCACGAAAATTTTGCCTACTATTTCATAGGCCTCATCTCCAGATATTCTAATGATGCTGATTCCGCCTTCTCCAAAGCTGGTGGCGATTGCTGCTATAGTCTTTTCCATACTTCTCCTCGTATAAAGAAAATAGCCCGATACGGGCTATTCTTTACTTTAATTCAATTATAACCCTTCTATAAGGATCTTGACCTTCACTTCTTGTAGTTACGTATGGGCTACTTTGAAGTGTTGCATGAATTACCTTTCTTTCATAAGGGTTCATTGGTTCAAGTTTAATGCTACGTCTTGTCTTATAAACCTTGTCTGCCAGTCTATTTGCAAGTTGCATAAGAGTCTTTTCTCTCTTTGCTCTGTAGTTTTCTGCATCTACTACTACTCTTACGTGTTTATCCTTATCCTTGTTTACTACAAGGCTAGTCAGATACTGAATGGCATCTAGAGTTTGACCTCTCTTACCGATTACAGTTCCTGAATCCTTACCTTCAATATCGATAAAGATGTTTTCTTTTCCTTCTTTAGCAGTAATAGTTAATTCTAGTCCCATCTTTGAAGCAACTTCTCTTAGGAAGGTTAATGCTTCGTGTTCTTCTACTGGAACTAGGTCTTCTTCTTTTACGTCATCTATGAAAGCTCTTGCTGGTTTAGCTTCTTCTTTCTTTTCAGCAGGTGCTACTGGAACTTCCTTTACTTCTTCAATCTTTTCTTGTACTTTTTCTTCTTCTTTTTTCTTCTCTACTCTAACTAGAGCAAGCTTTGCTCCGATTCCGAAAAATCCTCTTGATGGTTCTTCCAGTACAGTAACATCTACTTCATCTCTTGTAAGCTTTAGATCTTGAAGCGCTAACTGAACAGCGGTTTCAACATCTGTGCCCCATTTTTCTGAAAAATCCATATATGTATGTCCTCCTAGTAAGACTATTTTCTCTTAGCCTTACCCTTTTTTCCTTCTTTTAAAGCCTTTCTTAATCTGTTGAAATGCAGGTTATAGAAAATTTGGATAAATTGGCTGCAGAACCAGTAAATTGAAAGACCTGATGGGTATGTTCTTGCCATCCATAAAATCATCAATGGGAAGAAATACTTCATGATAGCTGTCATTGCTTTTCCTTGTCCACCGCCCTGCATCTGGCTTTGTGATGCTGAGAATGAAATGAATGTAGCAACTGCAGCTAAGATTGGAAGTATCCAAAGGTCTGGTTGGCTCAAGTCTGATAGCCATAAGAACTTTTCGTGAATAGCGAAAAGCATTGAGTCGTCCATGAATGACATTGGCTGTCTAAGCAATGCAAATAGACCCATGATAATAGGCATTTGAATTAAAGCAGGTAGACATCCGCCAAGTGGACTGAATCCTTCTTCCTTATATAACTTTGCAACTTCTTCATTAAGCTTAGCTTGATCGTTTGCGTATTTCTTTTGTAATGCTGTAAGTTTAGGTTGGATCTGAGTCATGTTTGCTGTAGACATGATCTGCTTCTTATATAAAGGATATAATAAGAACTTTACAGCAAGTGTAAGTATTATAATACTGATTCCGTATACACCGATTAAGTTGTACAGGAAGTTTAGTACCCAACCTAGTGGTTTAGCTATAAATCCTAACCAATTCATTAAATAAATTCCTCCATTATTTTAAAGGATCATATCCGCACTCCTTGGAGTAGGGGTGACACTTTAAAATTCGTTTTATTCCTAGATAACTACCTTTAAATACTCCATATTTCTCCAAAGCCTGAATGAAATAGGTAGAACAGGTAGGATAAAACCGACAAGTAGGCGGAAATAAAGGGGAAATAAATTTCTGATAAAATCTTATAAGCAATATAAATATTTTCTTAAAGAATTCGCCAATATATTTCATTACTTCTTAATTACTCCGGTTTTAGAAAGTGCGCCCTCCATGGATCTTGCCACCTGGCCACACTTTGCTTCAGTTATAGTGTTTCTCGCTATGAAGATGATGTCATATCCAGGGGAGACTTCATAATCTGCCAGTCTGTAACTTTCCTTCATCAGTCTGCGAGCTCTATTTCTTGCCACACTATTGCCGACTTTCTTGCTTGCCAAAAAAGCAAGCCTGGTATACTTCAGGTTGTTCTTAAGGAAAAATACCACTACGTATTTGCTTCCTACAGATTTACCCTTGTTATATACCTTTGAAAAATTATCTCTTCCTCTTAGGATATTTTTATTAAGCATAATCGATTAAGCAGTAAGTTTCTTTCTACCTCTAGCTCTTCTTCTCTTTAGAACGTTTCTTCCGTTCTTAGTTGACATTCTTTTTCTGAAGCCGTGTTCCTTCATTCTTTGTCTTGTTTTTGGTTGATATGTTTGTTTCATGATATATAATCCTCCTTATTTTTCATTAATTTACATACACCAATCTAAATTTCAATTGGCATAAAGATACTTTTACAGTATACTACTAACTTCGCTGAAATGTCAACAAAAACAAGGGTTGGAAAAAAAATTGTTGATAATTATACTAAAAGTTATCCATATGATGTGGATAACTTTTATACTAATTAATTTTTCAATATTCAAAAATTCACATTGCCTGTGGATAACTTTTACTTTATAATGGAAATAGACTTTTTATTGAGAAGGAACAAGTATGAAAAACGAGAAAAAAATATGGGGTGAAGTCTTAGAAAAGATGAAGGAAAGTACTACCCCTGTAGTATTTAAAACATGGATTCAACCACTATCCATATTCAAGATAGATGAGCTTGTAAAGATCATCTACCTGCACATGGAGAACTACAATGATTTCATAGCTGATGTCGTTAAGAACAGGTACATACCTATGCTTGAAAACGCATTCAAGCAAGTTCTTAATCAGCCATACAGCGTAGTTTTAAAGGCAGACGATATGGTAGAACCTGAAAAGCAGGAAGTTAAAAAGCCTGTAAAGGTTAAGAGAGAAAATTCCAACATATTCAATCCTAACTACAACTTCGATAACTTTGTAGTAGGGGACTGCAATAGGTTTGCACACGCTGCAGCACTTGCTGTTGCCGAATCTCCATCAGAGGCATATAACCCTCTATTCATATATGGAGGATCAGGTCTAGGCAAGACTCACTTGATGCACGCCATTGGAATATATATGTTAGAGCAGAATCCTGATGCAAACATCCTTTACATATCTTCGGAAATGTTCATCAACGAATTCATCAAGGCACTTACTGAAAACAAGATGGGACTTTTCAAGAAGAAATACAGGGAAGTGGACGTATTGCTAATAGACGATATTCAGTTCCTGGAAGGAAAGGATAAAATTCAAGAGGAGTTCTTCCATACTTTTAACACCTTATATGAGCTAAATAAGCAGATCATAATCTCTAGCGATAGAGCTCCTGGTAAACTGGTAAATTTGGAGGAAAGACTTAGATCCCGCTTTATGTGGAACCTAATTGCAGATATTCAGCCTGCAGATTACGAAACTAGAGTTGCCATCCTTATGAAGAAGGCTGAAAATGAGGGTATTGAAGTAAACGAAGATGTTTACGATGTTATTTGCCTGATAGCTGAAAAGGTTAAGAACAACATCAGGGAACTTGAAGGAGCTTTCCAGAGAATAGTTAGTTTCTCAGCTCTATTAGGAGATAAGATAGATAAAAACTTCGCAAAGAAGACTTTAAAAGATATTTTTATTAACAGCACAGATATTATTACTCCAGAAAAGATAAAGAAGGTTGTATGTAAAAAATTCGATATCAAGGTTTTAGATATGGATTCTAAAAACAAGAGTAATAACATCGCATATCCTAGACAGATTGCAATGTATATATGTAGGGAGATGACCGACTACTCACTTCCAAAGATTGGTGAAATATTTGGTGGCCGTCACTATACAACCGTTATGCATGCCTGTGAAAAAATTCAAAAGGAAGTTTTAAAGAACGAAGAATTAAAAGCATTAATAGAAGATATTAAAATGGAAATTAATGAATAAGTTATTCACATGTATCAACATTTATTAAATCTACTTTTCCATATATATATAAGGAAGAAAAAAGGTTAAATTTTTAATAAATAGATAACTTATCCACATTATCCACATACACTACTACTATTATGACTAAGTTATATATATAAATAATATTGGAGGATCAATATGAAATTTAAATGTAATCAACAGACACTATCTAAAGCTTTAAATATTGTTTCAAAAGCTGTTACAAATAAAACTACATTACCTATAATGAAAGGTATTATGCTTAAAGTTGATGAAAATGGTATTTTAACAATGTCAGCATCAGACTTTTATATTAGTGTAGAAAAATCTTTAAAGGTAGAGGATTTCTTACCTGGATCAATAGTTGTAATGTCAAAGTTATTTGGAGATATTGTAAGAAAGCTTCCTAATGACGATGTATATTTTGAATTAGTAGATAACTATGTAGTTATTAAATGTCAAAATACAGAATTTAAAATTCTAGGATTATCCAGTGATGAATTCCCTGTATTAAATAAAGTAGAAAATAACAACGAAGTAATAAAGCTAGATAGGCAGCTTTTAATAGATATGATTAAAAGAACAGCTTTTGCCGCAAGTATAGATGAGGCAAAAGGTGTGATCACAGGCGTTCTTCTTGAGATGGGACCTGAAAAATTTAATATGGTAGCTCTTGATGGATATAGAATGGCTATTTCAAGAGAAAGAGTAGATATTAATGAAGAAAAGAAGATAGTTATTCCTGCAAAAATTATTGGAGAATTAAATAAGATTCTTCTTGAAACTGCAGATGAAGAATATGATGTAAACATGATAATTACTGAAAAGAAGGTAGTATTTATTATGGATAATACTAAGGTAATATTAAATTTATTAGAAGGTGAATTTATTAAATACCAAGATATTCTTCCAAAGGATAATACAACAACAGTAGTATTAAATAAAAATGATCTAGCTAAATGTATAGAAAGAGCATCACTTCTTGCAAAAGAAGGAAAGAACAATTTAATTAAATTTAGTATTACAGAAAATAATATCTTAATTACTTCAAAATCTGAAGAAGGTAATGTTAAAGAAAATTTAAGTGTATATAAAGAAGGTAATGATCTAGAAATAGGTTTTAACTCTAAATATATATTAGACGTATTAAAGGTTATAGATGATGAAGATATTAAGATGGAATTTAAACAGAGCATCAATCCATGCATCGTAAAACCTATAGAAGGTAATGTTTACGAATACTTAGTATTACCTGTAAGAATTACTACTAATTAATTATGTATATTAAAAATTTAGAATTATTAAATTACAGAAACTACGAAAAATTAAATATTTCTTTTAATAGCAATATAAATCTAATATTAGGTAGAAATGCTCAAGGTAAAACTAACCTAGTAGAAGCTATATATTTATCAAGTTTTGGTAAAAGTTTTAGAACTAATAAAGATTCAGATTTAATAAACTTTTATAGCGATACAAGTAAGGTAAAAGTTACATGCGTTAAAGAAGATGATGAAATTAACCTAGAACTTATACTAAAGAAGGATTTAAAGAAGTCTGCAAAACTAAACGGAGTAAAACTAAAGAAAGCTTCTGAAATACTGGACAATATATATATAGTAATATTCTCGCCTGAAGATCTTAAGATAGTAAAAGATGAACCTGAAAAAAGAAGAAAGTTCATCAATAGAGAGCTTTGCCAGCTAAAGCCAATATATTATTCAAACCTGGTAATGTATAACAAGATCTTAGCTCAGAGAAATTCCTATCTAAAGGAAAACAACATAGATAGGGAAGTGTTAGATGTATGGGACGCGCAGCTAGCTAAGTACGGTGAAAAGATAATTAAAGAAAGAAGCCAGTTCATAGAAAAAATAGATGGTATCAGTAAAGAAATTCATTCTAACATTACTGGCGGCAAAGAAGATCTACATATAATATATAATCCTAACGTAAAGTTAGAAGAAGATTTATACAAGATATTAAAGAATAACATCTCAAACGACATTAAGCAGAGGACCACAACCAAGGGACCACATAAAGATGACCTTACCTTTGAGATTGACGGTATAAACGTAAGGAGTTTCGGATCCCAGGGACAGCAGAGAACGGCAGCCCTATCACTAAAGATGGCGGAGATCAACCTAATAAAGGAAGAAACAGATGAAGATGCCATCCTTTTACTTGATGATGTGATGAGTGAACTGGACGAAGAAAGACAGGAATATTTACTTAAAAGTTTAAGCAATACCCAGATGTTCATAACCACCACGGAGCTATCCGAAATACTGCTTAAAAAGTTTAGTTCTGGAAGCATATTTACAGTAGAAAATGGACAAGTGAATATAGAAGAAAAATAGGCTATATTTTCCGACATATATCGACAGGAAAATATAGCTTTTTTATTGTCAAAATGTCGCTTTTTAGCGACTTTTAGAAAAAATTAATAAAATAAGATAAAAAGATTAAAAAACTTGAAAATCCGGTGGATTTGTGATAAACTAGATACTGTATAAGTATGCTATTTTTTTAATCAAAAAACCCAAAATATACACAATAAGCAAAAGTATTTTGAAAGGAAGAAACATGAGTGTAGAAGAAAAGAAAAATGGTCAATATGATGCGGCCCAAATACAGGTTTTAGAGGGACTTGAAGCCGTAAGAAAAAGACCAGGAATGTACATCGGTAGTACTGGACCAAGAGGCCTTCATCACCTTGTCTATGAAATCGTAGACAACAGTATCGATGAAGCACTAGCAGGCTACTGTAAAAACATTCACGTTACAATCAACAAGGACAACTCCATTACCGTAGAAGATGACGGTAGAGGAATGCCAGTAGACAACCACCCTAAGATGGGAATTCCAGCTGTAGAAGTAATTCATACAGTTCTTCACGCCGGCGGTAAGTTTGGCGGTGGAGGATACAAGGTATCCGGAGGACTTCACGGCGTAGGTGCTTCCGTAGTAAATGCTCTTTCAACTCACATGGAAGTTGAAATCAGAAGAAACGGCAAGATCTACAAGCAGTGCTATGAATACGGAAAGACAGTAACTCCTCTTGAGGTTATTGGTGAATCACCTAGAAAGACAGGTTCAAAGACTACTTTCTGGCCAGATCCTGAAATCTTCAAGGAGACTACAGAGTACAGCTTCTCAACTTTAGAGCACAGACTTAGAGAGATGGCCTTCCTTAACAAGGGAGTAAAGATAGTATTCAACGACGATAGATTAGGTCAAAAGAGAACTGAAACATACCACTATGAAGGTGGTATCAAGGAAATGGTTAAGTTCCAGAACAAGAACAAGGATGCTCTTCACCAAGACGTAATCTATTTTGAGGTGCAAAAGGACGACTGCGAAGTAGAAGTTGCTATGCAGTACACAACCAGCTATAACGAACTGGTACTTGGATACGCTAACAACATCAACACTACCGATGGCGGTACTCACCTGATCGGATTTAAGAGTGCTCTTACTAGGGTAATCAACGATTACGGTAAGAAGGCTAAGATATTAAAGGATAACCAGGAATCACTTTCTGGTGATGACGTAAGAGAAGGTCTTACTGCAGTAGTATCCGTTAAGCTTCAAGATCCTCAGTTCGAAGGACAGACCAAGGCAAAGCTTGGTAACACTGAGATGAGAGGTATCGTTGAAACAGCAACCAATGAACATCTAATGTACTTCCTTGAAATGAACCCAGCTCAAGCAAAGGCTATCGTTGAAAAGTGCGTAAAGGCAGCAAGAGCAAGGGAAGCAGCTCGTAAGGCTAGAGACCTTACTAGAAGAAAGAGTGCAATAGATAGCTTCTCACTTCCTGGTAAGCTGGCAGACTGCTCAGAAAAGGATCCAGCACTATCAGAAATCTTCCTAGTAGAGGGTGACTCTGCAGGAGGAAGTGCAAAGGACGGAAGAGATAGAAAGCGTCAAGCAATACTTCCACTAAGAGGTAAGATCTTAAACGTTGAAAAGGCAAGACTGGATAAGATTTTAAATTCTGAAGAAATTAAGAACATGATCACAGCTTTCGGCTGCGGAATAGGCGAAGAATTCAACATAGATAAGCTACGTTACCACAAGATCGTCATCATGACAGATGCGGACGTAGACGGCGCACACATTAGAACACTTCTACTAACTTTCTTCTATAGATATATGACACCGCTAATCGAAGGCGGATACGTTTATGCAGCTCAGCCACCTCTATTCAGAGTAAAGAAGGGTAAGGACATCTTCTATACATACTCAGAAGCTGAGCAGGATAGACTACTACAAGAACTACAAGATAAGCCTGGCAAGGCAGACATTCAAAGATACAAAGGTCTAGGAGAAATGGATGCTAGCCAGCTATGGGAAACTACTATGGACTACGAAAAGAGAACCCTAGTGCAGATCACCTTAGAGGATTCAGCAGAGGCTGATGAAATATTCACAACTCTTATGGGCGACAAGGTACCTCCTCGTAAGAAGTTCATAGAAGAAAATGCACAGTACGCAACAATAGACGCATAGAAAGGAGGAGAAAATGGCAAATCTTTTAGAAGATACTAAACTTATTCAACATGAAATACATGAAGAAATGAAACAAAGCTATATCGACTACGCTATGTCGGTAATAGTTAGCCGTGCTCTTCCTGATGCGAGAGACGGACTAAAGCCAGTACATAGAAGAATCCTTTACGGAATGAGCGCTCTAGGCATTACCCCAGATAAGCCTCACAAGAAATCCGCTCGTATCGTGGGTGAAGTAATGGGTAAATACCATCCTCACGGAGATTCTTCAATTTATGAAGCTATGGTAAGACTTGCTCAAAGCTGGAACATGAGATACATGATGGTTGACGGCCACGGTAACTTCGGTTCGATCGATGGAGACTCAGCTGCTGCATCTCGTTACACAGAAGCAAGAATGACTCCTTTCTCTCTTGAGATGTTAAAGGACATTGAAAAGGATACCGTAGATTTCATACCTAACTACGATGGTGAAGAAGAGGAACCAGTAGTTCTTCCTTCAAGAGTTCCAAACCTACTGATCAACGGATCATCTGGTATTGCAGTAGGTATGGCTACATCAATTCCACCTCACAACCTAAGCGACACAATCGATGCTTGCGTTAAGGTAATTGATGAACCTGACTGCTCCATCGAAGATATTATTAAGATCATAAAGGCTCCAGATTTTCCTACAGGAGGTATCATCCTTGGAAGAGGAGGAGCAAGAGAAGCATATAGAACTGGACAGGGCAAGGTTACCGTTCGTTCAGTATGCCAGATTGAAGAAGGAAGCCGCGGCAAGCAGCAGATCATCGTAACTGAAATTCCTTTCCAGGTTAACAAGGCAACCTTAATCGAAAAGATTGCTGAAATGGTTAAGGACAAAAAGCTTGATGGAATCAGCGACATTAGAGATGAATCTTCAGCAAGAGAAGGCCTTCGTATAGTCATCGAACTTAAAAAGGACGTAAATGCACAGATCATCCTAAACAGACTGTACAAGCACACTCAGCTTCAAGCTAACGTTTCAATGATCATGCTTGCAATCGTAAACGGCAAGCCTCAAATTCTTAACATTAGAGAAATCTTAGATGTATATCTAAAGCACCAGTTCGAAGTAGTAACTAGAAGAACCATCTTCGATAAGAAGAAGGCAGAAGCTAGAGCGCACATCTTAGAAGGTTATCTAATCGCTTTAGACAACATCGATGAAATAATCAAGATCATCAGGGCATCCTATGATGATGCTGGTGAAAAGCTGATGGCTCGCTTTGGCCTATCTGAAATTCAGGCAAAGGCCATCCTTGAAATGCAACTAAGACGTTTACAAGGACTAGAGCGTGAAAAGATTCAGAAGGAATATGCTGAACTTCAAGAAAAGATCGCTTACTACGCTGAGCTTTTAGCAGACGATAACAAGATGATGGGAGTAATCAAGGACGAATTACTTCAGATCAAGGAAAAATGGGGAGACAAGAGAAAGACTAAGATCCAGGCTTCTGCAGATGAAATCGAGGAAGAAGATTTAATCCAGGAAGAAATGGTTTGCGTTACTCTTACTCACCTAGGATATATCAAGAGAGTTCCTGCAGATACCTACAAGGCTCAAAAGAGAGGCGGCAAGGGAATCACAGGAATAACAACTAGAGATAACGACTTCATTAAGGACTTAATCAGTGCATCAACTCACGATTACCTGATGTTCTTCACTAACTTCGGTAAGGCACACAAGATTAAGGCATATGAAATTCCTGAAGGCTCAAGACAGGCCAAGGGAATTCCTGTAGTAAACTTCTTAAGCCTAATTTCAAGGGAAAGAGTTACTGCAGTAATGCCTATCAAGGAATTTGCTGAGGACAAGTTCTTAATAGCTGTAACCAAGGACGGCATCATCAAGAAGATGGCACTTTCCGACTTCGATACCAATAGAAAGAGCGGTATCATCGCAATGAAGCTAAAAGATGGCGACGAACTAATCGGCATCAAGCAGACTACAGGCACTAACAACGTAATCATCGTTACAAAGAAGGGTAAGTGCATCTGCTTCAGCGAGGACGACGTAAGACCTATGGGTAGAATCGCAGGCGGCGTAAGAGCTATCAAGCTTGAAAAGGACGATGAAGTAGTAGCAATGGAACTTGTTGAAAAGGATCAAGAGCTACTGGTTGTAACTGAAAAGGGTTACGGAAAACGTACCAAGGCTAAGGACTACAAGATCCAGGTTAGAGGCGGCAAGGGCTTACTTACATACGATAAGTCAAAGTTCGCTAAGACTGGAGAACTTGTAGGAGCTATGGTAGTAGATGAAGATGATGAAGTGCTTCTAATCAATTCAAGTGGCATCATCATCAGAATAAAGGCAAACGAAGTATCTCGTCTAGGAAGAGCAACCCAGGGCGTTAAGATAATGAGAGTCCAGGAGGACGCTAACATCATCGCAATGGCCAAGGTTATCAAGGACGATGAATTAGAGGAAGAAGAACCTAAGCAAGCTGAAGAGCAGATGAGCTTAGTATAGGAGGAAATATGGCAGATAGGCTTACATTCACAATTCCAGGCAAACCAGAATATGCCACCATGATAAGACTGGCGATAGGCACCGTTGCCCTTGAAGCAGGTTTTAGCATTGAAGATGCTGAAGACATTAAGGTAGCAACAGCTGAAGCGTGCAAAAACATCTGTTGCCACGGAAATGACAGTTATCCAGATTCACTTAAGATGGAGTGTATCGTAGAAGATGGAAAGATTGAGCTATTTATCGAAGACATTGGAGAAGGCAGTTCCTTTGAAAAGGTAAATCCGATCTGCATGGATTGCCCTAAGGAAGGGGATTTAAGTCTTGCCGTAATACAGTCCATAATGGACAAAGTGGAAGTTTCTACTCACGCCCAAGGTAGAAAGTTCATCAGGATGACCAAGTCCAATGGATAAGCAGCTTTTCGCTGAATATGCAAAAAATCCGACCATAGAAAAGAGAAATGAAATCGTAGAAGAGCACCTTTACCTGGTGGACATACTTATCCGTAAGTACATAGGAAAGGGTGTTGAGTACGATGACCTTTATCAGGTAGGGGCCCTTGCCCTGGTAAATGCAGTTGAAAGATTTGATCCTTCTAAAGGCTATGAATTTTCCAGCTTTGCAACTCCAACCATTCTAGGTGAAATTAAAAAGTACTTTAGGGACAAGCAGTGGTCCTTGAAGGTGCCTAGAAGAATGAAGGAGATTGCGGCCATAGTCCAAAGGAGCATCGAATCCTTCCAGCACGATAACCAGAGGCAGCCTACCATAGACGAAATAGCTTTAGATACAGGCTTTTCTGAAGAGGACATTATCGAATCTATGGAAAGTGCTAAGGCATATGCAGCATACTCCCTAGACAAGACCTTCGATGAAATGGGCGAAGAAGGCGATGGTCTTTCTCTAGAGAAATATATAGGCTTTGAAGATTCGGGATTTAACGCAATAGAGTTTTATGACCTGGTAGACGATGTGCTTGATCAGCTATCTGACACATACAGACTTATCTTCAGGGAAAGATTTGTAAACGGTAAGACTCAAAGTGAAATAGCCGAAAGCCTTGGTGTATCTCAGATGACAGTTTCAAGAGCTGAGAAAAGCATAAGGCAGGCCTTTGTAAACGAACTACAAAAATAAGGAGAGATAAAATGGCAAGAGTTTTTTCAGGCGTTCAACCTACAGGAAACATTCACCTAGGAAACTATTTAGGCGCCTTAAAACAATTTGTTGAACTTCAAGAAGATAATGAATGCATCTACTGCATCGTAGATGAACATGCAATAACCGTTCCTCAAGATCCTAAGGAACTTAGAGAGCACATACTTGATGTAGCAGCTCTTTACCTAGCAATAGGTATTGATCCTAAGAAGTCAATCGTATTCGTTCAGTCTCAGGTTTCTGGACACGCTGAGCTAGGCTGGGTGCTATGCTGCCAGTCATACACAGGTGAGCTTTCAAGAATGACTCAGTTTAAGGACAAGAGCAAGAACAAGGAATCTGCTGGAACTGGCCTATTCACATATCCAGTTTTAATGGCGGCAGACATACTTCTTTACGATACAGATATAGTTCCTGTTGGCAACGACCAGAAGCAGCACATTGAGCTTTGCAGGGACATTGCTCAGAGAATTAACAACAAGTACAAGAAGACTTTCGTAGTACCTGAAGGAAGATTCCTTAAGGCTGGTGCTAGGGTTATGGCACTGGATGATCCAACCAAGAAGATGTCCAAGAGCGCTGAAAATGTACATTCCAGAGTATCGCTATTAGACGATGAGAACAAGATCAAGAAGTCCATCATGAAGGCAACTACTGACTCTGAAGGCGTTATCCGCTATGATGTTGAAAACAAGCCTGGGGTTAGCAACCTGATGTCAATCTACAGCGCACTATCTGGCATGAGCTTTGAAGATATTGAAAAGAAATATGAAGGATGCGGCTATGGAGACTTCAAGAAAGACTTAGTTCAGATCACCATAGATGCATTAAAACCTATCAAGGAAAGATACGAAGAAATTAGACATTCGGATTACTTGATTGAGGTACTTAAGGATGGTGCAAGAAGAGCTGATGAAATAGCCCAGAAGACCATGGCAAGAGTAAGAGAAAACTTCGGATTAGGAATAAAGTAGGTGGTAGCAAAAGCTACCACCTTTTTACATATCTTTGATTTTTACTCTTTGGTTTATCGGGTATTTCATATTCAATGTACCCGTCATCTATAGCAGGTCGGATATAGTTATCCCTCAATGCGTCTCTGCTTTTTAGATGTAATGAATCCTGTAGTTGCACAGGTGTATATGGAACGCCGCCTTCCATTAGGGTCAAAAGTTTAGCAACATACTTTGAAGGATATTTATCTTTGCTTTCTAAGATGATAGATAAGGCATTATCTATCATATCTAATATGAACTCGATGAATTTCGTACTATCTCCCTCGACGTGGCAAGCTGCGATTGCATCGTAGTAACTTTGTTGATTTTCTAAAATCTGGTTTTCAATAGGTAAATATTTGAAAACGGGATTCCAGTTAGACAAGATGGTTGTTTGCCATAGCCTTGCCATTCTGCCGTTGCCGTCAGTATACGGATGGATGAATACGAATTCATAGTGGAAAACGGAGGAAAGTATCAGAGGGTGAATATTATCTTTGCTTTCCTTCATCCAGGAGAACAGATTTCCCATAAGTTCTGGGACCAGTTTTTCTGATGGAGCCATAAAGATGCATCTATCTCCATCAAAAACTCCTTCTCCGCAGTTTCTAAATTTTCCGCCACCTTCTAAAATGACGCCGTGAACCATATTTAGATCCTTTAGACTGTAAGGATCGACTTTATCTATCTTTTCATAGGCAAGATATGCTCTTTTAACCTCATCTATTTCCTTCTCATCTCCAAAGACAACTTTGCCATCTATGACGTCCATCACTTCTCCAAAGGACAGAGAATTTGCCTCTATCGCAAGAGATGAATGTATGGATTTTATTCTGCTAATCTTTCTAAGTCTAGGTTTGTTATCTAGACCTCCAAAGTCTGAAATGGACCTTACCTTATCTGTAATATCGCTTACAAGATTGAGCATTTTGTTTGTAATTTCATATGGTGGTTGCTGCATATTATCCCCTCCTTATCATACACATTATCATACCATATATCATACCTATTGTCCATTAAAAAAGAACTCCGAAGAGTTCTTAAAAACCAAGTTCTTTTAGCAGCTGATCCTTTGGCATATATCCTAGTGTCTTTGCTACAGGCTCACCATCTCTAAAGGCTACAAACATTGGAATTGACATTACTGCAAACTTTGCAGTAAGCTCCATTTCGTTGTCTGAGTTTACTTGGCACACCTTTATCTTGCCAGCATATTCTTCAGCAATTTCTTCCATAACAGGATGCATCATCTTGCAAGGTCCGCACCATGTTGCATAGAAGTCTAAAATTACTGGAATATCTGATTTAAGCACTTCCTTTTCGAAAGTATCTGTCTTAATCTCTACTACCATTTTCTAATTCCTCCAATTTCCCTCTGATTATTTTCTCTACCTCTTTACATACCTGATTTTGGCTAGGCCTATCCAAACCTTTTACAGGTATGGCCTTGTGAAATACTATATCTACAGTACCTGGAGTAACGATTCCCGTCTCCTCATATCTCTTATATGCATCGTGGATTGTAACGGGAATGATGGGAGCTCCTGATTTAAAGGCTAGCTTAAAGCTTCCTGCCTTAAAATCCTTCATAACCCCGTCCTTTGCTCTAGTTCCTTCAGGGAATATTACTAAAGAGTTTCCCTGCTTTAAAAGTTCAGCTCCATCCTTGATGGTTTGAAGGGAACTTTTGGCATCTCCTCTTTCTATGAAAAGGCTACCTATCCTGGTAATCCAAGGACCTATTACAGGGACCTTCTTTAACATGCTCTTTGCGATAAAGCCAGTCTGGAATTTATCGTTGGCATTTAAAAGGCAAGGTATGTCGATATAGCTTTGGTGGTTGGAAATGAAAACTACCGGACCTTCATCTGGCAAATTTTCTTTACCTATAACATTTATATCCACTTTTAGCGTGTTTAAAACCTTAGTAGACCAGTCCTGAGTTCCGCGAAGGATTATCTCCCTCTCTTCCTCCCTAGTCTTAGCCTTCTTTAATTCTACGTTATATCCTCTCAAAGAGAAGGTATTTGATAGGACCTTAAGTCCAGGTCCAAGTGTTCTTAATTTCATATTAACTCTCCTAAATATATCCCCTATATTATATACTTCCAGTACAGATTTGTATATATTATTGAAAAGAAAGGTTTAACTTTACTTTCATACTAATATGAAATATAATATTAGTATGAAAGTAGGTGGTATTAATGGACAAATACGATATTGAAAAGGCCATTTCAGATACAGGAATACTAACTGTAAAAGAAGCTATGTCATATGGCATAAGCAAAGACAAGATATATAGGGAAATATCAAAGAACGAATATGAAAGAGTAAGTCATGGAATATATGTAAAAAAAGACTCTTGGATTGATGAAATGCAGCTCATCTCTTTAAGATATAAGGATGCAGTCTTTTCTCATGATGAGGCTTTGTACTATTATGATTTAACCGATAGGGAACCTTTAAAGAAGACTATTACTATATATACAGGATATAACCCAAGTAGGCTGACAAAAGAAGGAATCAAGGTTTACACGGTTAAAAAAGATCTGCTGAAAGTAGGGAAAACCTATGTAAAAGACAATACTATTCCCATGTACAATCTGGAAAGAACAATTTGCGATTTAGTTAGGAGCAGAAAGGACTTTGAAAAAGATGTTTTCGTAAACGCACTAAAGAGATATGTAAACAGAAAAGATAAAGACCTAAATAAATTGATGGAATACGGAAAGCTATTTAAGGTAGATAGGATAATAAGAGAATATATGGAGGTGCTTATTTAATGGGATGTAGAGATGAGCAAATCAAGGGGAGAATACGCAATATCGCAAAGAGTGAACATTGTGACGCAAGAACGTTATTAAGACTATACATGATGGAAAGATTCTTGGAAAGGCTAGCCGTATCAAGACATAGAGATAACTTTGTCATTAAAGGAGGGGTACTTGTAACAGCTATGGTTGGCATCAGCATGCGTTCCACGATGGACATTGATTCAACAATAAAGAATTTCACTTTAAATAGTGAAAATGCGAAAGAAATAATACAGGAAATTGCTCAGATAAAACTTGATGATGGAGTAAGCTTTTATGTCAAAAGCTGCAGTGAAATAATGGACGATAGCGAATATGAAGGCGTACGTGTGTCTCTTGAAGCAGTTGTAGGGAAAGTAAAGGTACCTATAAAAATAGACATATCAACAGGTGATGTAATAACACCGAAAGAAATAAAATACCAATATGATCTAATGCTAGAAAATAGAAGCATTGAGTTGTGGTCATACAATCTAGAAACCTTGCTTAGCGAAAAAATTCAAACAATTTTGTCAAGAGGAGTTTTGAACACAAGAACAAGGGATTTTTACGACATTTACATATTATATAAAATGAATAAAGCAAAAATAAACCATGAAATATTAAAAGAGGCATTAAACAGCACCTGTAAATATAGAAAAACAGAAGGAATAATAGAAGAAGCAAACAACATAATAAAGAATATAGAGCATGATGCGATTATGTTTCATAGGTGGGAAGATTATAAAAATAAATATGAATATTCAGAAGAAGTTGAATTTCCTGAAGTAATAAATACTATAAAAGAAATAATGAAGAAAATAGCGGTTGCTTGATGCAACCGCTTGTTTTAATCTAGGTCAATTACACTGCCAGGGTCTCTATCGAATAGGATGCTCTTTGATCCCGTGTATAGAGGAATGCCGTAACATACTCTAACGTCTTTTGGCATGAAGCCCATTCTGATAGCTCCCTGTCCTGCTGAAAACATTACCCTGTTATCTATCCTATGATCTGCTGCTATGGAAACTGCTGAACCTACTGCAATTCCAAGGTCTGTAACGTTGAATACGCAGTTAGTTCCTGCCTTTTGCATTTCGCTGCAGTTTTTAAATCCGCACATTCCGCAGTTAGAGAAACCGAAAGGTTCTGAAATGCAGGCTAGGATTACTACGCAGTGGCTGTCATCCACATTGTGGGAATCTCTTTCTATGAATTCCTCGCCAAGTTCCTTTGAAAGCTTTCGCATTTCCTCAGCAAGCTGATCCTTTTCCTTGCCTTCAAGTACGTAGCCGATTACCTTGTCCTTGCCGCTTCCCTTTGGCGCAGTCTTAGCAGCTGCAACCATCATTTCTGCAACCTTAAGAGCAGCCTCTCTTTCGCAAATCTTCATATCTTTAATCATAAGTTTATCCTCCTAAAAGATATTTAGATTATACATTTTCTTGAATGACAAGTAAATATGGAATATAATTGGGGAGGAGGAAAAGATATGAAAGAACCCGTATTAGTAATTATGGCTGCAGGCCTTGGCTCAAGATATGGCGGCCTAAAGCAGATGGACCCTGTTTCAGACAAGGGCGAGATAATTTTAGATTTTTCACTTTACGATGCTTACCTTGCAGGCTTTAAGAAAGCAATCTTCATCATAAAGGAAGAGCATGAAGCAGACTTTAGAGATTTAATAGATCATAGAGCTGGAAAGCACATGGAAATTGCATACGCATTCCAAAAGTTAGAAGATATTCCAAAAGGATATACCGTTCCAGAAGGAAGGGTTAAGCCCTGGGGCACTTGCCACGCCGTAATGGCAGCAAGACATGAGATTGATGGACCTTTTGCAGTAATTAACGCAGACGATTACTACGGCCCAGGAGCTTTCCAGAGCATTTATGACTACCTTCTTACAGCAGAGGACGACGATAAGTATAGATTTGCCATGGTTGGCTACGATGTTGAAAAGACATTGACAGAAAACGGAACCGTATCCCGCGGAGTATGTCAAAAAGACGAAGAAGGCTTTTTAACAGATATAGTTGAAAGAACTAAGATAGGTTGGAAAGACGGAAAAGTGGCATATGCTGAAGAAGATAAATGGGTAGACGTTCCTCTAGGAACACCAGTATCCATGAACTTCTGGGGCTTCACCAAGTCCATGATGGACGAGATGATAGCTAGATTCCCAGCATTCCTAGATAGTGCTGAGCCTATCAAGGGAGAATACTTCCTGCCAGGTGTAGTTGACCAGCTTCTAAAGGAAAGAAAGGCTACCGTGAAGGTGCTTAATTCCCACGATAAATGGTATGGAGTAACATACAGAGAAGATAAGGAAACTGTGGTAAATGCCCTGCAGTCCATGAAGGACAATGGACTTTATCCAGATATTTTATGGAAATAGCTTAAAAACCCTTGCAATCAAGGGTTTTTTTGATATAATTAAAAGGCACGACTAGGCTCGTGTATCCTTGCGTTAGCAATAAGGCTAACGCCATTTAGTCCACAGGGAGGTGAAAAATATGACAAAGTATGAAGTAATGTTCATCATTGATCCTACTTTAGAAGACGCTACTAAGCAAGCAACAATCGAAACTGTTAAGGAAGTTATTGCTGCTGATGGTGAAGTTGGCGAAGTAAAGGAAATGGGAATGAGAAGACTTGCTTATCCAATCCTTAAGAAGGATGAAGGATACTACGTAGTAGTAGAATTCATGGGCAACCCATCATTACCTAGGGAACTTGACAGAAGACTTAAGATTTCTGACAACGTTATGAGACACATCATCATCAATCAAGAAGA
>JAKSSK010000059.1 GCA_024403135.1 Clostridia bacterium | reverse complement strand
ATCTTTTCTTTTGCACCTGCACTAAATGCATTAGCTTTTACGTTAAGCTTCTTAGTTAATTCTCCATTTCCAAGGATCTTTACGCCATCACGTGCATCCTTGATAAGTCCTACTTCCATCATCTTTTCTACTGTTACAGTAGAACCACTTCTGAATCTCTCTAACTCGCTAACGTTGATTCCAACGATGTCTTTACTATTTCTATTTGTAAATCCACGCTTTGGAAGACGTCTATATAATGGCATCTGACCACCTTCAAAACCAATTCTTGGTGCACCAGAACGAGCCTTCTGACCTTTATGGCCCTTACCAGCTGTCTTACCATTTCCTGAACCGTGTCCACGACCTCTTCTAAAATTATCACTGTGCTTAGAGCCTTCTGCTGGCTGTAAATTTGATAATTCCATTTTGCTGACACCTCCTTCTAATCTGTAATATTATGCTTCCTCAACCTTAAGCATATAGCCTACTTTTTGAATCATACCACGTGTTGAAGCGTTGTCAGGCAAAACTACTGACTTATTCATCTTTGTAAGGCCCATAGCTTCAACTGTTGCTCTGTTCTTTGGAACAGCGCCGATAGGAGACTTAACTAAAGTAATTTTCAACATCTTATCTGCCATTTTGAAACCTCCTAACCGTAAATCTCTTCAACTGATTTTCCACGATTCTTAGCAACTTCTTCAGGGTTCTTAAGCTCGCTTAAGCCCTTAATTGTAGCCATAACTACGTTCTGCTTGTTGTTAGAACCTAAAGACTTTGTACGGATATTCTTAACGCCTGCAAGTTCACATGCGATACGTGCTGGACCACCAGCGATAATACCTGTACCTTCAGGAGCCTTCTTAAGAAGAACTGTAGCTGAACCAAATTTACCTAAATAATCA
Source organism: Clostridia bacterium (assembly GCA_024403135.1). Taxonomy (GTDB): domain Bacteria; phylum Bacillota; class Clostridia; order Peptostreptococcales; family Anaerovoracaceae; genus JAKSSK01. The sequence continues at coordinate 180 of JAKSSK010000059.1, read as the reverse complement.
TGTGTAACTGACTTGTTCTCATCAAGTGCTACAGACACGATATTCTTAATAGCATCTTCTTTTCCCTTACGGATTGCTTCAGGGATTTCAACAGCCTTTCCAAGACCAGCACCTACGTGACCATTACCATCACCTACAACAACAAGTGCTGTAAATCTCATGTTACGACCACCCTTTGTA
>JAKSSK010000058.1 GCA_024403135.1 Clostridia bacterium | reverse complement strand
ATCACGGCAAAGATACTCGGGAAGGAGCACCCAGACTATGCTGCCTGTCTCAGTAACCTTGCTGTGCACAACTCCGATTTTGGTAACTACACAGAAGCTATCCGAATTGGAACAGAAGCTTTAGATATCAGGGCGAAAGTACTAGGTAAGGAGCATCCAGACTATGCTACCAGTCTCGGTAACCTTGCTGACTATAACTACTATCTTGGTAACTACGCAGAAGCTATCCTACTAGGAACAGAGGCTTTAGAGATCACGGCAAAGATACTCGGGAAGGAGCACCCAGACTATGCTGCCTGTCTCAGTAGCCTTGCTGTGCACAACTCCGATTTTGGTAACTACACAGAAGCTATCCGACTGGAAACTGAGGCTTTAGATATCAGGGCAAGAGTACTAGGTAAGGAACATCCAGACTATGCTACCAGTCTCAATAACCTTGCTGACTACAATTCCGATCTTGGCAACTACACAGAAGCTATCCGACTAGGAACGGAGGCCTTAGATATCAGGGCGAAAATACTCGGAAAAGAGCATCCTGACTATGCTATCAGTCTCCATAACCTTGCAGCGTACAACTACTATCTTTGTAACTACACAGAAGCTATCCGACTAGGAACTGAAGCTTTAGATATCAGGGAGAAAGTACTCGGAAAGGAGCATCCAGCCTATGCTATCAGTCTCGATTATCTTGAATTGTATTCTAAAGCAAATTCAGATTTCAATTCTTTTAAAAGTACTCTTGAAGAAATAAACAAGTGAAGGCAAGGACAAACTGAACAAAGATTTTGCGGCTTCTCGTGGAATATATGCCTCTGAAATTTCGGAGGTATTAGAGAGATGTGAAATTGTTAGTCTTGTAGATGCATCAAAGTGATATGCCTTTTAACCTTGTTTTTATCTCACACGAAGGGTAAGGGATTAAAAGTTTTTTTATTAAAAGTTATCCGGTAGGCCCTTTTATACTTTTACCCTTCGTGGTATGAAGAATAAAAGGATGTCGCAAGCGACATTGAAGGATAAAAGTAGCCTCCAGGGACAAATACTATATCATTACCAAATTAAAACATATCTAACATGGAAAATAATTTTAAAGAAGACGGGAACTCTT
>JAKSSK010000057.1 GCA_024403135.1 Clostridia bacterium | reverse complement strand
CAGTCCCCGGTGCGCCAAGGAGCGTCCCCAGTGTGTCAAGGAGCGTCCCTCTGTGTCATCACTTCAGGAACTCTTCGAGTTCGCTAAATACGATGGGCTTTGAAAGATAGCCATCGAAACCTTCGTAAAGTAGATATTCCTTTGAACCGGAAATGGCGTTGGCGGTAAGGGCGGCGATTTTGCACTTGCCTCCCATCTCGTAGTGAGGCGAAATCTTTCGGATTTCGTGCATTGCTTCTATACCGTCCATTTCAGGCATCATCTGATCCATTAAGATTACGTCGTATTCCTTTTCGCGACACTTAAGGATCGAAAGCGGTCCTTCGTCGCAGGTGTCTACGTCCATGTTGTAAACTGCAAGGATCTTAGAGATTACCTTTAAGTTTACGTGATTATCGTCGACTGCAAGCACCTTTACTCCAGGGAACTTGACAGTGCCTATCTTTGAAGGAGTGCTTTCGTGTCTTTCAACACTGAACTCTCCTATAAGTTCATTGCTGGTTACCTTTAAGGGCACTACAAGGGTAAAGGTTGAGCCGGCGCCGTAAACGCTCTTACAGCTTACCTCACCACCCATAAGCTCTGCATAGCCCTTTACCAAAGCAAGGCCAAGGCCGGTGCCTTCAATATTGGCGTTCTGCTTTGTATCAAAACGGCTAAAGGAAGTAAAGAGTTTGCTTAAGTCTTCTTCCTTAATTCCTATACCTGTATCTATTACGTCAAAAGAAACGCTTACCCTTTCTCCGGTGTACTCAAGCGCCTTCGCACAAAGGGTTACACTTCCTGACTTTGTGTATTTAATCGCATTTGTAAGCAGGTTAACAAGCAGGCCACGGATACGTACAGGGTCGCCGTAAAGGTCCCTTGGAAGGTCCGAATCCACCTCAAAGCTAAGCTCCAGCCCATGCTTTACTGCTAAGGTTTCTACTATCAGGTAGGTATCCTTTAATACGTCTGATAAGCTAAATTCACTTTCTATCAGTTCAAGCTTACCTGACTCTATCTTTGAAATATCCAAAATGTCGTTAATAATGGCAAGAAGGTTATTAGAAGAATTTCTGATATCCTCTACCAGCTCACGGTTCTTACCAAGGCTATCGTCCTTAAGTAA
>JAKSSK010000056.1 GCA_024403135.1 Clostridia bacterium | reverse complement strand
AGTGAGCTATTACGCACTCTTTAAATGAGTGGCTGCTTCTAAGCCAACATCCTAGCTGTCTTAGAAACCTCACATCCTTTTCCACTTAACATTACCTTTGGGACCTTAGTTGTAGGTCTGGGCTCTTTCCCTTTTGACTATGAAACTTATCTCACATAGTCTGACTGCTGTGCATATCTATATGGCATTCTTAGTTTGCTATGGTTCAGTAAGCTTGTGGGCCCCCTAGCCAATACAGTGCTTTACCTCCATTAGACTCAAATCACAACGCTAGCCCTAAAGCTATTTCGAGGAGAACCAGCTATCTCCGAGTTCGATTGGAATTTCTCCGCTATCCACAAGTCATCCTAACCTTTTTAACCAGATATAAGTTCGGTCCTCCATTACCTGTTACAGTAACTTCAACCTGATCATGGATAGGTCACTCGGTTTCGGGTCTATGACGCATGACTTATTCGCCCTATTCAGACTCGCTTTCGCTTCGGCTCCTGACCTTCTTAGTCATTAACCTTGCCAAACATCATAACTCGCCGGACCGTTCTACAAAAAGTACGAGGTCACATACCGATGTATGCTCCCTCAGCTTGTAAGCATAAGGTTTCAGGTTCTCTTTCACTCCCCTCCCGGGGTTCTTTTCACCTTTCCTTCACAGTACTATTACTCTATCAGTCACCAAGTAGTATTTAGGCTTGGGAGGTGGTCCCCCCTGCTTCCCACGGAATTCCACGTGCTCCGCGGTACTCTGGATATAGCTATGTCTTTCCTCATTTTGTATACGAGACTTTCACTCTCTTTGGTCTGCTTTCCCAAAACAGTTCTACTATAATTCTTGAATCATTTATGCTATTCCGCAACCCCAAGAACAAGTTCTTGGTTTGGCCTCTTTCCATTTCGCTCGCCGCTACTTTGGAAATCGATAATATCTTTCTCTTCCTCGCCCTACTTAGATGTTTCAGTTCAGGCGGTTCCCTTCTCGTTAACTATGTATTTATTAACGGATAACTGAGCTTTACTCAGCCAGGTTTCCCCATTCGGACATCTACGGATCATCGCTCGTGTGCAGCTACCCGTAGCTTTTCGCAGCTTTCTACGTCCTTCTTCGGCTCTTGGTACTTAGGCATTCCCCTTATGCTCTTCTCTTATTTGATTTTCTTTTTATTCTCTTTTCATTGTTCTAGTCCAAATACTAGGTATTTGGTAGTGGAGACGAGGGGATTCGAACCCCTGACCCCCTGCTTGCAAGGCAGGTGCTCTCCCAACTGA
>JAKSSK010000054.1 GCA_024403135.1 Clostridia bacterium | reverse complement strand
ATCTTAAGTGGGAAATTGTTACACCACCTGACTTCTTTGAGTCGTATTGGAAGTATGCCTGTACCTTCTTGTCTGTGTGGTCGCCAATGATCTTTACTGAGTTCTTGTTAGCACCAACAGTACCGTCAGCTCCTAGACCCCAGAACTTGCAAGCCTTGATTGACTTATCTGCAACGTCAGGATTTGAAGTTGTAGGTAGTGATAGGTTAGTTACATCGTCTTCGATTGAGATTGTGAATTCCTTCTTAGGAGCATCTGACCATAGGTTTTCATAAACTGCTAGGATGTCTCCTGGCTGAGTATCCTTTGAACCTAGACCGTATCTACCACCGCAAACGAATGCGCCATCTAAGTCTGAACCCTTTAATGCTGCAACAACATCTAAGTATAGAGGTTCACCCATTGAACCTGGTTCCTTAGTTCTGTCTAGTACAGCGATCTTCTTTACTGTCTTAGGGAATGCTTCAACTAACTTTTCTGCTGAGAAAGGTCTGTATAGACGAACTTTTACTAGTCCAACTTTCTTGCCTTGAGCATTTAAGAAGTCGATTAATTCTTCTGCAGCTTCACAAACTGAACCCATAGCTACGATAACTTCTGTTGCATCTTCTGCACCATAGTAGTTGAATAACTTGTAGTTAGTACCGATCTTAGCGTTAACCTTATCCATGTACTTTTCTACTACTTCAATTGTTTCGTTGTATGCTACGTTACATGCTTCTCTGTGTTGGAAGAATGTTTCTGGTTGTTCTGCTGAACCTTGAAGATGTGGATGTAGTGGGTGAATTACATTAGCCTTGTAAGCTTTAATTGCATCCCAGTCAACCATTTCCTTAAGATCTTCGTAATCCCATACTTCTACCTTTTGGTTTTCGTGTGATGTTCTGAAACCATCGAAGAAGTGCATCACTGGAAGCTTACCGCCAATAGCAGCTAAGTGAGCTACTGCTGCAAGGTCCATAGCTTCTTGAACTGAGTTTGAACATAACATAGCAAAACCAGTTTGACGGCAAGCCATTACGTCTGAGTGGTCACCGAAAATTGATAGTGCATGAGTAGTAAGTGCTCTTGCTGCTACGTGGAAAACTGTAGGAGTTTGTTCACCAGCAAGTTTATACATGTTAGGAATCATAAGTAATAGACCTTGTGATGCTGTAAATGTACTTGTTAAAGCACCAGCAGCGATTGATCCGTGAACTGCACCAGCAGCTCCGCCTTCTGATTCCATTTCAATAATCTTTACTTGTTCACCAAAGATATTTTTTCTATCTAATGATGTCCATTCATCCATACTTTCTGCCATTGGTGAGGATGGAGTAATAGGATAAATTGCTGCTACTTC
>JAKSSK010000053.1 GCA_024403135.1 Clostridia bacterium | reverse complement strand
ACTTGTTACCTGTAAATGCAAATGGTGAAGTTCTGTTTCTATCTGTTGTATCTCTGTTGAAATGAGGAATAACTGCTGCACCCATTTCCATGAGAACTGATTCGCCCTTGCTGAAGAATTTATCATTCTCAATAGCATCTAATACTGCTGTAAGTTCATCTCCTAAGAAGATTGAGATGATTGCTGGAGGAGCTTCGTTAGCACCAAGTCTGTGATCATTTCCTGCAGAAGCAACTGAAAGTCTAAGCATATCAGCATATTCATCAACAGCCTTAATAACTGCTGCAAGGAAAAGTAAGAACTGTGTGTTCTCTCCTGGTGTCTTACCTGGGTTAAGAAGGTTCTCTCCTGTATTTGTTGACATTGACCAGTTGTTATGCTTACCAGAACCATTGATTCCTGCAAATGGCTTCTCATGAAGGAGACATACAAAACCATGCTTTAAAGCAACCTTCTTCATAATTTCCATTGTTAACTGGTTATGATCTACTGCTACGTTTGTTGTATCAAAGATTGGAGCTAACTCATGCTGACAAGGAGCAACTTCGTTATGCTTTGTCTTTGCTGGAATACCAACCTTCCAAAGTTCTTCATCAAGTTCATGCATGTAAGCAGATACTCTTGGACGAAGAGCTCCGAAATAATGATCATCCATTTCCTGTCCCTTTGGAGCAGGTGCACCAATAAGTGTTCTACCTGTGTAGATAAGGTCTCTTCTCTTCTTGTAATCTTCCTTATCAATCAGGAAATATTCCTGTTCAGGACCAACTGTTGTTGCAACACTTTCTACATCCTTACCAATGAGCTTTAAGATCTTAGTTGCTTCGCGACTAAGTGCATCCATTGATCTAAGAAGTGGTGTCTTTTTATCTAATGCCTCACCAGTGTAAGAACAGAATGCTGTAGGAATGCAAAGTGTTCCATCCTTAATGAAGGCAGGCGATGAAGGATCCCAAGCGGTATAACCTCTTGCTTCAAATGTCGCTCTAATTCCTCCTGAGGGGAAGGAGGAAGCATCTGGCTCTCCTTTAATCAGCTCCTTGCCAGAAAACTCCATTATCACTTCTCCATCGCCTGTAGGTGAGATGAAGCTGTCATGTTTCTCTGCAGTAAAACCTGTAAGTGGCTGGAACCAGTGTGTATAGTGTGTTGCACCATTTTCAACTGCCCATTCCTTCATGGCCAAGGCTACTGCATTGGCTACATCAAGTTCAAGATGTGTGCCTTTCTCTATAGTCTTTCTTAATGCCTTGTAAACATCCTTTGGTAACTTGTCTCTCATGATCTTGTCACCAAAAACTGAACTACCATAAATTTCTGTTAACTTCTGTTCCATAGCATTTAATCTCCTTTCAAATTAAAAAAGGCACTTCGACTGTTGTCAAAGCGCCTTTGCTTTTCAAAATAA
>JAKSSK010000052.1 GCA_024403135.1 Clostridia bacterium | reverse complement strand
GAAGGCTGGGGTTCCGCTCGTGCTACTATTGCGAGTCAGTATTGGAAACCAGGAGCAGACATAACTATTAGTTGCGTTTCAGATGATGAGAGTAAGCCAACTAAAAAGACAATCTATGCGGTTTGGCTTCAAGATGACCCTTACTACTATGGAAGAGTTGTCTATAATAAGAATGATGGAACAACAGTTGCTTCTTATAGTGGAACCTATTCAGGACAATCTAATTTAGGTGTTGCTTTTAAAAAGATTAACCTTGATATTCCTACGATGGCAAGAACTGGTTATACTTTAAGTAAATGGAATACAAAATCAGATGGTAGTGGAACCACTTATAAAGATGGAGCAGAGTTTGACTTGGAGATGCGTTCAACCAATAAGGATAGCCCAACTCCTAACCATTTATATGCCATATGGACGATTAATCAATATACGATTAACTTTAATCCCAATGGTGGAACTCCTACTCCTACTCCAAAGAGAGCCAACTATGATACATCTTTCTCTTTAAGCACATATAGCGAGGGAGTTAAATGGAAAAATCATACCTTGATTGGATGGGATACGAACCCCAACGCCACGACTCCTACATTCGGCCCGTCCGCAACCTACACAATAAAGGGAGACGCTACTCTTTATGCTATATGGGAGATATTTGAGGAGATTGACCCCTTCTACTGGCACGGTAGCGACACTGCGGATAACTCTTACTTTAAAGCGAACTATTTAGCTGAAAATGCTATCACCTATTTGAATTGGAACGCTTTAAAGAAGAAGGTCAAAGAATGTAGAGATAAGATAGATGGTGCTACTTACACTTATAAAGAGGTTAAGCCCTGGGATGACTTCTCATATAGAGAGTTTAATGAGGTAAGGAATGAGATAGCAAAGATAAGCGGACACGGAACCTTACCTTCTACTGTATCTGCTTACCAGTAGCTAAAGACTTCAATGTTTAATGGTAGCGGGTCACTCAAGTCCGCAATCAACCAAGCAATTAATAACTATAATCCATAAGGAGGATATTATGAAAGAAGATTTAGAATATATTGATAAACTTCTATCGAGCGTGGAGGTAAGGGGAGATAGCGTCCTCCTTCTGGCTAATGCTCGACAAAGACTATTAAAACTCTTCCAGAAGTTGGAGGAAGAAGATGGATAACATACTATATTGGATTGCGGGAGTCACGGCTATAAGTGGCTTCTTGGTTGGCCTTTGGAAGGTTAGATGTTGGGCCAAGATGATTACGGAGGGTCAGAAGTGTATGCTCCGTAGTGAGATTCTTTCTATCTACTTCAAGTGTGCTGATACAAAGAAGATAAAGTAGTTCCAAGCTGAAATGGTCTATTCGCTTTATGGTGCTTATAAGGCTATGGGTGGAAACTCCTTCATTGAGTCAGTAATGGAAGAAATAAAAGACTTTGAAGTTATTAAGTGATTAAGTTTGCTCTTCTCTAATTAAG
>JAKSSK010000051.1 GCA_024403135.1 Clostridia bacterium | reverse complement strand
TCATCCATACAGGAACTGTGATTGACATTTCTCTGATCTCCTTAAACTTAGGAGAATTCTTGCTCTTTTCCTTAACAGCAACTACATCTCCAGCCTTAACTTCCATTGATGGAATAGTAGCTTTCTTTCCATTAATAGTGAAGTGACCGTGAGTTACTAGTTGTCTAGCTTCCTTTCTTGATGCAGCAAATCCAAGTCTGAATACTACATTATCAAGTCTAGTTTCTAATAAGATTAAAAGATTATCACCAGTCTTGCCGGCTCTTCTTGAAGCCTTTTCAAATAGGTTTCTAAATTGAGTTTCTTGCATTCCATAGAATCTCTTAGCTTTTTGCTTTTCTCTTAATTGAAGTCCATAATCTGACATTTTCTTTCTTGCCTGACCATGTTGACCTGGAGCGTAATTTCTCTTTTCTAAAGCACATTTAGCGCTATAGCATCTTTCGCCTTTTAAGAAAAGCTTTTGGCCTTCTCTTCTGCATAATCTGCAGTTTGCATCTGTATATCTTGACATTAAATTACTCCTCCTTTCAATTAAACTCTTCTTCTCTTTGGTGGTCTGCATCCGTTATGTGGAATAGGTGTGATGTCCTTAATCATAGTGATTTCAAGACCTGCAGCTTGAAGTGCTCTAATAGCAGCTTCTCTACCAGCACCTGGACCCTTTACGTAAACTTCAACTGTCTTTAAGCCGTGTTCCATAGCTCCCTTAGTAGCTTCTTCAGCTGCCATTTGAGCTGCGAATGGAGTTGACTTCTTTGATCCCTTGAATCCTAATGATCCAGCTGAGCACCATGAAAGTGCGTTACCGGACATATCTGTAAGAGTAACTAAAGTATTGTTAAAGGTTGATTGGATATGTGCTTGGCCTTTTTCAATGTTCTTACGTTCTCTTTTTTTCTTTCTAACTTGCTTTTTTACAGCTTTAGCCATTGTTTCCTACCTCCTTTTCCCTACTTTGATTTCTTTCTACTTACTGTTCTCTTAGGACCCTTACGAGTTCTAGCGTTTGTCTTAGTCTTTTGTCCTCTAACAGGAAGACCTCTTCTGTGTCTGATGCCTCTGTATGAACCGATTTCCATTAATCTCTTGATGTTTAATGAAACGTCTCTTCTAAGGTCACCTTCTACTAGGTATTCTTCATCGATAATCTTTCTGATTTTACCTGCTTCTTCTTCTGTTAAGTCCTTAACTCTTGTATCAGGGTTGATTCCTGCTTTTTCAAGAATTAGGTTAGCTGTTGGTCTACCTATACCATAGATGTATGTTAGACCGATTTCTACTCTTTTGTCTCTGGGTAAGTCTACACCAGCAATACGAGCCATATTTTTCTCCTTCCCCCATCTTACCGTCACTTTATCTAGGAGTGATATAGACGGGATCTAATAACATTTAATAAAGGCCGTTACGGCGATAAGCCTAGCCATTATCGCCAGCCTACAATACATTTAATTAACCTTGTCTCTGTTTGTGCTTTGGATTTTCACAGATAACCATTACTTTTCCATTTCT
>JAKSSK010000050.1 GCA_024403135.1 Clostridia bacterium | reverse complement strand
TTGTTCTAGTAAAAGTTATTGAAGATAGAAACTTAATGCTTGTAAAGGGTGCAGTACCTGGAAGAAAAGACGGACTACTTCGCATCCAATACGCAGTTAAGGGTCAAGATAAATAGGCTCAAGGAAGGAGGAAGCACAAATGGCAAAAGTTAAAATGCTAAACATGCAAGGTCTTGAAGCTGGTAGCATCGAACTTAGCAATGAAGTATTTGGTATCGAACCAAACGAAGCTGCTGTTCACGCTGTAGTAAAGAATTACCTAGCTAACCAAAGACAAGGTACTCAATCAGCTTTAACAAGATCAGAAGTCAGAGGAGGCGGAAGAAAGCCTTTCAGACAAAAGGGAACTGGTCGTCATAGACAAGGTTCTTCAACAGATCCATCACAAATCGGCGGTGGCGTTGTATTTGCTCCAAAGCCAAGAGATTACAGATACACATTACCTAAGAAGTTAAGAAGATTAGCTATGAAGTCAATCCTTTCTTCAAAGGTAGCTGAAAAGGAAATCATCGTTTTAGACGAATTAAAATTTGACGAACCAAAGACAAAGGAAATGATCAAGGTTCTAGAAAACGTTAAGGCTGCTAAGAAGGCACTTATCGTTACAGCTGAAAAGGACGACAACGTTGTTAAGTCAGCTGCAAACATTCCTGGAGTAAGAACTGCTCTAGTAGGAACAATGAACGTTTATGAAATCGTAAACCACACTAGCTTCATCGTAACAAAGGAAGCAGTTAAGAAGATTGAGGAGGTGTACAAATAATGAAAACAGCATATGATATCATTTTAACACCTGTTATCTCAGAAATGAGTATGGACAAGGCTCAAGAAAAGAAGTACACATTCAAGGTTGCTGTAGACGCTAACAAGAATCAAGTTAAGGCTGCAGTTGAAGAAATCTTTGAAGTAAGCGTAAAGAAAGTTAACATCATGAATGTTGACGGTAAAGTTAAGAGAATGGGAAGAAACGTTGGTAAGACTCCTGCCTACAAGAAAGCTATCGTAACTTTAACAGAAGGCAGCAAGGAAATCGAATTCTTCCAAGCATTATAATAGGAGGTAGAAGCAATGGGAATTAAAAAATATAATCCAACTACTCCTGGTCTAAGAGGTATGACAGTTTCTACATTCGAAGAAATTACTACTAGCACACCTGAAAAGTCATTAACAGTAACTTTAAAGAAGCACTCTGGTAGAAACAACAGAGGTAAGATCACTGTAAGACACAAAGGTGGCGGTTACAGACCTAAATATAGAATTATCGATTTCAAGAGAAATAAGGACGATATTCCAGGAACAGTTAAAACTATCGAATACGATCCAAACAGATCAGCAAACATCGCATTGATCGTTTACGCTGACGGTGAAAAGAGATACATCATCGCTCCTAACAAGTTACAAGTTGGCGACGTTGTTTACTCAGGTCCTAAGGCAGATATCCAGATTGGTAATGCACTTCCAATCGCAAACATCCCTCTAGGAACAATCATCCACAACGTTGAATTAAAGCCTGGTAAGGGTGCACAACTTGCAAGATCAGCAGGTAACGGAGCTCAACTAATGGCTAAGGAAGGCGACTATGCACAAGTTAGACTTCCATCCGGAGAAGTTAGAAAGGTTAGAATGGAATGCAGAGCTACAATCGGCGAAGTAGGAAATCTTGACCATCAAAACATCCAAATCGGTAAGGCTGGTAGAAAGAGACATATGGGCATCAGACCTACAGTAAGAGGTTCAGTTATGAACCCTAACGATCACCCTCATGGTGGTGGTGAAGGTAGAGCACCAGTTGGTCGTAAGAGTCCAGTTACTCCTTGGGGTAA
>JAKSSK010000005.1 GCA_024403135.1 Clostridia bacterium | reverse complement strand
GTAGTTGAACATGGTAAGGGAGAAAAGGTTATCATCTTCAAGTACAAGGCTAAGAAGGACTACAGAAAGAAACAAGGACATAGACAGCCTTACACTCTACTTGAAATCTGTGGTTTAGCAGGTGAAGCTAAGAAGGCTGCTGCTCCTAAGAAGGAAGCTGCTCCTAAGAAGGAAGCAAAGGAAGTTAAAGTTTCACTATCAATGAAGAAAGACGAATTATTAGCTGTAGCAAAGGAAAACGGCGTTAAGGTTGACTCAAAGGCAACTAAGCAAGTTATCCTAGATGCAATCGAAGCAGCATTAAAATAGTAAGGAGGTAACTGTTTTATGGCAAGTAAAAAAGGTGTAGGTAGCTCAAAGAACGGTCGTGACAGTGAGTCCAAGCGTTTAGGAGTTAAGACTGGTGACGGTCAATTCGTAACTGCAGGAAGTATTCTTGTAAGACAAAGAGGAACTAAGTTCCATGCTGGTAACAACGTAGGTCAAGGCGGAGATGATACATTATTCGCTATGTGTGATGGCGCTGTTAAATTCGAAAGATATGACAAGACTAGAAAGCAAGTTAGTGTATATCCAAAGGAAGCATAATTTGTACATCAGCCCCTTTTAAAGGGGCTTTTTAATTAATAAAGGAGAACATCATGTTCGTAGATAGAGCCAAAATATTAATAAAGTCAGGTAAGGGCGGCGATGGCTGCGTCTCATTTAGAAGAGAGCCATACGTTCCAGAAGGCGGTCCTAACGGCGGAGACGGCGGAAAGGGCGGTAACGTAATATTCGTTGCAGATAGAAACCTTAGAACCCTGATGGACTTTAGATACAAGAGAAAATATGAAGCTGAAAACGGCCAAAACGGAATGAAGTACAACAAGTTCGGTAAGGACGGTGAAGATCTAATTATCAAGGTGCCTTGCGGTACAGTAATTATCGATGAAGAGTCAAACCTTCCTATGAAGGACCTGGTGGAGGACGGCCAAAGCTTTATCGCAGCTAAAGGCGGTAAGGGCGGAAAGGGTAACGTTCACTTTAAGAACTCCGTAAGGCAGGCTCCAAACTTTGCTGAAGCTGGTGGTTTTGCAAAGGAAAGAAGCGTAATCCTAGAGCTTAAGATGATAGCAGACGTAGGCCTAGTTGGTTTTCCTAACGTAGGTAAATCCACAATTCTTTCCGTTTCAACTAAGGCTAATCCGAAGATTGCAAACTATCACTTTACAACCATAGACCCTAACATTGGAATAGTTCAGATCTACGACGATAGCTTTGCTATGGCAGATATTGCTGGAATCATAGAGGGAGCATCAGAAGGACTAGGACTAGGCCTTAGATTTTTAAAGCACATCGAAAGAACTAAGGTACTAATTCACGTTGTAGACGTATCTGGCTCTGAAGGTAGAGATCCTATCGAGGACTTTAAGAAGATCAACGCTGAGCTTGAAAAGTACGATCCAAAGATCTTAAAGAAGCCAATGCTTGTTGCTGCAAACAAGATAGATATGGTAGACCTTGACGATCCAAAGTATTTAGAGTTTAAGGAATACGTGGAAGGTCTTGGATACCCTGTATTTCCAATGTCTGCGCCAATTAACGAAGGCGTGGTAGAAATACTTAAGGCTGCTTTAGAACAGCTTAAGAAGGTAGAGGATGAACCTGAAACTGAAGAATACTACGAGATGTTTGAAAACGATAACGATGAAAACGCTGCAGACTACAGGGAAATCTATGCTAAAAAGGATAGCGGAGTATACATCCTTGAAGGTAAGCAGCTTAAGAAGATATTTAATTCAACCAACTTTGAAGATTACGGTTCCCTTAGATACCTATACAAGTACATTGAAAAGAATGGCGCAATAGAAAAGCTTCTTGAAATGGGACTTGAAGAAGGGGACACAATACGTATAGAAGATTTAGAATTTGAGTACTGGGATGAGTAGATTAACAGATAGAGAAATTGAAGAAATATATTTAGAATACAAGACTCCAGAACACGTTAAGGGACACTGCAGGGCCGTAACCCATAGCGCCATGGCAATAGCAAGTAAGCTAAACGAAAATGGCTTTAACCTAGATTTAGATTTAATCTACTGCGCTGGAATTATCCACGATGCAGCTAGAATATATCCTGAGCATCAGGTTGTAATTGCTGACAAGATGGACGAGATGGGTCATCACGACATCGCAGCCATAGTAAGGGTTCACATGAGATACAACGGCTTTAGCAGAAACATTAACGAGACGGATATGGTGTGCCTAGGGGACAGGGTAGTCAAGGAAGATAAGTACGTTGGACTTGATGAGAGAATAGAGTACATCATAGATAAAGCTGGAAGAACTAAGGAAGTAGAGGAAAAACTCTACAAAAAGAGAGACGAAAACAGAAAGTTCATAAAATATATCGAGGATGTATGCCATATGAGCTTGGAGGACATTGTAGGTGAGTATGAAGACCTTAGATAGCATGTTAAAGCTGGTTGAAAAACCTGCTAGATATATAGGCGGAGAAGTAAACATCGCAAAGAAGACCATAACGAAAGATATGGTCCGTTTTTGCTTTGCCTTTCCTGACGCCTACGAGATAGGAATGTCCTACACAGGCCTTCAAATTCTATATTCTCTTTGCAATAAGGAGGAGAACATCTACTGCGAGAGAACCTTTGCTCCAAGCGTAGATATGGAAGAACTTATGAGGGAAAATGACCTTCCTCTATTCACACTTGAAACTAAGACAAGCATTAAGGATATGGATTTCTTTGGCTTTACTCTTCAGTATGAGATGAGTTTTACCAACATTTTAAACATGCTTGAGTTAGCTCACATTCCTCTAAAGAAAGAATATAGATCAGAAGATGATCCAATAGTAATCGCTGGAGGCCCATGTGCATATAACCCTGAGCCACTAGCAGATTTCATCGACGTATTCTTAATAGGGGATGGGGAAGAGCTACTACCAACATTTTTAAATTCATATACTAAAGGCGAAAAGAAGGAAGACTTCCTTAAGAAGGTCTGCACCCTTGATGGAGTCTACGTTCCAGCCTTTTACGATAAAGATAAAAAGCTATACGATAAAGCACCTGACAAGGTGGTAAGAGCATTTGTACAGGACTTAGATAAGACACATTTTCCTGTTAAACCAATAGTTCCTCTAATTGAGGTTGTCCACGATAGATCAGTGGTAGAAACCTTTAGAGGATGTACTAGAGGCTGCAGGTTCTGCCAGGCTGGCATGATATATCGCCCTGTTAGGGAAAGAAGCGTGGATACAATCCTTAATATCGCTAAGGAGCAGCTTGAAGCTACAGGCCATGACGAGCTATCTCTACTTTCCCTATCCACATCAGATCACTCACAGTTTGAAAATCTAGCTTTAAGCCTAATGGCATACTGCAAGGAAAACAATGTTTCCTTATCTCTTCCTTCTCTTAGATTAGATTCATTCTCATTTAAGGTGCTAGAGGAGATTCAAGGATACAAGAAGAGCGGCCTTACATTTGCCGTTGAAGCTGGAACTCAAGAATTAAGGGATGTAATTAACAAAGGTGTTAATGAGGAAGACATATATTCAGCAGTAGAGCAGGCCATTGACCTAGGCTGGAGAAACATCAAGCTATACTTCATGATAGGTCTACCTTTTGAGACTTATGAAAGCCTGGATGGCATAGCTAAGATAGCTGAAAACATAGTTAACATTAGGAGAAGGATGAACGGCGGAAAGCTGGGTAAATTCAACGTTACAGTGTCCGTCTCAAACTTCGTACCTAAGTCAAATACACCGTTTCAGTGGTTTGGTCAAAACACAGCTAAGGAGTTTGAGGAAAAGCATAACTACTTAGCTGAAAAGCTTAGAATTAAGGGCGTTACCTTTAACTACCACGATAACGAAACATCTGTCCTTGAAGCTGTATTTGCAAGGGGAGATAGAGACCTAGGAAAGGTGCTTTTAAGAGCTCACGAACTAGGCTGTAAGTTCGATGGCTGGACTGAGCATTTTAATAAAGAGGCTTGGCACAAGGCCTTTTTAGATACTGGTGTAGACATAGACTACTACACAACTAGAAATAGAGACCTAGATGAAGTACTTGCCTGGGATAGAATAGACGCAGGAATTAGCAAGAAGTTCCTACTAGATGAGTGGGAAAAGGCTAAGAATGCAATTACTACTAAAGACTGCAGATACGGATGCACTAACTGCGGAATAAACAAACATATTAAATGCCCGATGGGAGGTGTGTACCATGAGTAGATACGTGATCATCTTTTCAAAGACGGGATATGCAAAGTACACCTCACATCTAGATATAAACAGGCTTTTTAGAAGGTCAATTAGAAAGCAGGGCATTAAGCTAGCATATTCACAAGGCTTTAATCCTCATCCTAAGATGAGCTTTGGACAGCCTCTATCACTTGGATACACAGGGCTTAGGGAGATTCTGGAGATAGAAACATTGGAAAACTACCAGCCGTGGTACTTAAAGGATAAGCTTAGAGAGGTAATGCCTGAAGGAATAGACATAATCGATGTGAAGTACCTTGAAGATGATGTTAAATCCTTAGCAGCCATATGTGATTATGCAGTATACGAGGTAGTATTTCCTGAGAACATTACAAATGTTGAAAACTATTTAGCTCAGGATAAAATCATCGCCTTAAAGAAGTCCAAAAAGAGCAAGGAACTTAAGGAAGTAGATATAAAAGACAAGATAAGGGAATTGGTATACAATAATAATATTATGACAATTACCCTTGATCAAGGCAGCATTTCAAACCTTAGTCCAGAGCTTTTAATTTCAACGTTCTTGACATTTTCCGACATGAAAGTATCTAGAAGCGACATAGAAGTTACTAGGACAAAAATTGGCTTTAAAGATTTTGAAATTTAATATTGACAATATTTTCCATTTCAATTACCTTTGACTTAAAAGGGGGAATGAAAATGGAGAAGATTCAAAACATATTAAGAGAAAATAGGAAGTATGTATATATAGCGGTAATAATTATGTCCATTATTACTGCTATTTTTTTTACTTCAGATGGCACTAATGCCCAGGTGGTAGAGGAAGAACCTCCTAAAGATGTAACAATTTACGTAGATATTTCAGGAGAAGTTGTTAATCCTGGAGTCTATGAGATGAAATCTTCAGATAGGATATACCAGGTAATTGAAAAGGCTGGAGGAGTAACTAAAAAGGCTGATCTAAATGCCATAAATCAGGCTGAAGGCATTACTGATGGAATGAAGCTAATAATTCCATCTAAAGAGGATAGCTCTGGCAAGATTAGCATAAATAAAGGGGATGCTAAGATGCTAGAAACAATATCTGGAATTGGGCCTGCTACCAGTGAAAAAATAATTAACTACAGGAAAGAAAACGGTGGCTTTTCAAAGCTTGAAGACCTTATGAAGGTAAGCGGAATAGGGGAGAAAACCTTCGAAAAGATGAAGCCATACATTAAATTGTGACACATTGTCACAGGGTAAAGGCATATATTGGGATTAGGAGGTAGAAAACAATGAATAATGTAAGAATTGGGATTATTGATGACAACAGTCAGTTTACGCAGGTGCTTACGGACTTCTTTGAAAAGAGGGAGGAAATCAAGGTATGTTTCGTAGCATCAGATGGCCTTGAAGCCATAAGTCTAATTAAAAAGGTGCCGGTTGATGTACTCATACTGGATATCATCATGCCAAAGCTTGATGGATTTGGAGTTTTGGAACACTTTAACGAGTACGAAAACCTTATGATGCCACACGTGATAGTCACTTCAGGCTTATCTCAGGATGTGGTAGTACAAAAGGCCATCGATCTTGGAGCAGATTTCTTCATGGTAAAGCCAATCAATCTTAAGATACTTTCAAGAAGGATACTTCAGCTATGCAACAAGGATTCAAACTATCTAAAGCAGCCTAACGTATTAAAGGAATCCATCAGGGCGTATGACCTTGAGATGGAGATAACAAACATCATCCACGATATGGGGGTTCCTGCACACATTAAAGGGTACAGGTATCTTAGGGATGGCATAGCTCTTGCTGTTGAGAACATGGAGATACTTAACGCTGTCACAAAGGAGCTTTATCCTAGGATAGCAATAAAGAATAACACCACAGCTACCAGGGTTGAAAGAGCCATTAGACATGCAATTGAAATTGCCTGGGAAAGAGGCAATTTGGATACACTAGCTAACCTATTTGGATACACCGTAAAATCTCAGAAAGGAAAGCCTACAAACTCAGAATTTATAGCTATTGTTGCAGATAAACTTAGACTTGAAAGAAAGGTTGGTTAATCTTTAATTTTGTGATATAATCATATAGATTTTTTTAATTAGGAGATTTGTATGATAGACCAAAAGTTAATAGATAGAATTAACGAACTTGCAAACAAGAAAAAGACCGTCGGCTTAACCGATGAGGAACTTATTGAGCAAGCAGAACTTAGAAGAATATACTTGGAAGCTTTTCGCAAAAACTTCAGAGCTCAGCTGGATAATTTAGATATTGAATTTGTTGAAGATTTAGAGCAAAATTAATGTTTGAATTACCCTTTAAAAAGGTATAATACTATTAGTTTTAACATAAAGGAGCAGAAAATGAGAAAGGTATATTTAGATTACTCTGCAACTACACCAGTAAAAGAGGAAGTTTTAAAGGAAATGCTTCCATTTTACACAGAAAACTTTGGTAATCCCTCAAGCCTGTATTCCATCGGTTTAGAGGCAAAGGAAGCTGTAGAAAATGCTAGAAGTCAGGTAGCTAGCTTAATAAACGCTTCACCAAGAGAAGTGTACTTTACAGCTGGAGGATCAGAAGCAGATAACTGGGCAGTATTCGGAGCATGCGATGCCTTCAAGGAAAAAGGTAATCACATTATCACAACTGAAATCGAGCACCACGCAATGCTTCATACATTTGAATTCCTTGCAAAGAGAGGTTACGATGTAACTTATCTTCCTGTTGAAGAAGACGGCAGGGTAAATCCAAAAGTTTTCGAAGATGCAATTACAGACAAGACAATATTCGCTAGCGTAATGCTTGTAAATAACGAAATAGGAACTATTGAACCTATCAAGGAACTGGCAAAGATAGCAAAGGAACACGGAGTTATCTTCCACACTGACGCAGTTCAGGCACTTGGTAACGTTCCAATCGACGTAAAGGATCTTGGGGTAGATTTACTATCCATGTCATCACATAAGATATACGGACCTAAGGGCGAAGGCGCTCTATACATCCGCAAGGGACTTAAGATTTCAAACTTCGTTCACGGCGGAGCTCAGGAAATGGGTAAGCGTGCAGGTACAGAAAACCTACCAGCTATAGTTGGCTTTGGTAAGGCTGCTGAGCTTGCTAAAGAAAACTTCGATGAGCACGTTAAGCACTTAAGCGAACTTAGAGACTACATGGTAAGTGAGATTCTTAGAAGAATTCCAGACACCTACTATAACGGCTCAAAGGAATTTAGACATCCAGGTAATGCAAATATTACTTTTGAATACATTGAAGGCGAAGCAATGCTTATTCTTCTAGACCAGAAGGGCATTTCAATTTCAACAGGTTCTGCCTGCTCATCAAAGTCACTTAAGCCTTCACACGTACTTTCAGCAATAGGCATTCCTGTTACTAGAATACATGGATCACTTAGACTTACAGTAGGTGACCCTACCACTAAAGAAGATATTGATTACGTTGTAGATTCACTGGAAGAAGTAGTAAGTAGACTTCGTCAGATCTCATCGGTTGACACCAAGAAAGGATGGTAATATATGGCTTTATATAACGATATAGTAATGGATCATTTTCTAAATCCAAAGAACGTTGGAGAATTAGAAAATCCAGATGGACAAGGAGTATACGGATCACCTGTATGCGGAGATATGATGCAGATTCAAATCAAGGTTGAAGATGATGTCATTACAGATGCAAGATTTAAAACATTTGGTTGCGGTAGCGCAATCGCTTCATCATCAATGGCAACATCAATGATCATCGGAAAAGAAATTGAAGATGCACTTAAAATTACAAACAAGGACGTTATAGATGCGCTAGGCGGACTTCCACCAGTTAAGCATCACTGCTCAGTATTAGCAGACGTAGCTATTAAGAAGGCAATTTGGGACTATGCAGATAAGCACGGTAAGACTTACAAGGGCCTAGAAGGATTCGATCCTTTCCAGGAAGAAGACCCAGATGCCGAAGAAGAGATTCCAGATGAAGAATAGTTTAGATGAAAAAAAGGTAATATTAGGTTTAAGCGGCGGAGTGGATTCCACTACCGCTGCTTTAGTTTTAAAAGAGCAAGGCTATGAGGTAATAGCTTTCTATTTTGATGCACTAGGAAAGGGAAGAGAAGAAGCTGAAAGGATGGCTAATTCTCTAGGCATCAAGTTCATCTATGAAGATGTTAGGGATAGATTTGAAGATATTGTCATCGGAGACTTTCTTAAGGCATATAAAGAGGGTAGAACTCCTAATCCTTGCATCATATGTAATCCAATGGTTAAGTTTAAGTCACTTATTGATGCTGCTGATAGGGAAGGGGCAAAGTACATTGCAACTGGCCACTATGCAGGAATAACAAAGGTAGATGATACATACTTCGTTTGTAAAGGAAAGAACGAAAAGAAGGATCAGTCATACATGCTGTATAGACTGGGTCAGGACGTTTTATCTAGACTTCTTCTTCCCCTATATGACTTTGAAAACAAGGATGAAACTAGAAAAATGGCAGAAGATTTCGGGATGGATAATGCAAAGAAAAAGGATTCCCAGGACATATGCTTCCTTGAAGGTTCATACGTGGATTTCCTAGAAGAAAAGGGAGTGAAATGCCAGAAGGGTAACTTCGTGGATAAGGATGGCAATGTCTTAGGTGAGCACCAGGGAATACACTGCTACACCATAGGCCAGAGAAAGGGCCTAGGAATAGCACTTGGTAAACCTGCATTCGTTACTAATATAGATTGTAGCTGTAATCAGGTAACACTAGGAGATAACGAGGATCTATTTAAAACAGAGGTAACCTCAGTAGATAACATATTCAATAAGTTTGATGCAAATAATCTAACAGCTAAGACTAGATACACACAGGTTCCTGTTGAAGCTGAGATCGTTTCAGTGGGTGAAAAGGTAGTAACAAGGTTTAAAGAACCTGTTAGAGCCATTACTCCTGGCCAGTCCATCGTATTTTACGACGGAGATGTGGTAATTGGCGGCGGAATAATAGACTTTTAGTAGAATTTATGATAAAATCATATAGTTTTAAGGAGGATTTTCATGGAAAATTTAGGTTTAAATGAAATAAGGAAAAGATTTTTAGATTTTTTCGAGTCTAAGGACCATTATGTTGGTAAATCTGCCAGCCTAATTCCTAAGAACGATAACTCTATATTGATCATAAATTCTGGTATGGCCCCACTAAAGCCATACTTCGCAGGTACAGAAAAACCACCTAGAAAGAGAATGTGTACTTGTCAAAAGTGCATTAGAACTGGGGATATAGATAACGTTGGTCTTACTGCTAGACACGGTACATTCTTTGAGATGCTAGGTAACTTCTCATTCGGCGACTATTTCAAATCTGAATCGCTTAGCTGGGGAGTTGAATTCTTAACTAAGGTACTAGAGTTTCCAATGGATAAGCTTTGGGCTACAGTTTACGAAGAAGATGACCAGGCTGAAAACATTTGGAAGAGCCTAGGAATGGATCCTAGCCACATCGTTAGACTAGGTAAGTCAGACAACTTCTGGGAGATAGGTCTTGGACCTTGCGGACCAGATTCAGAAATCTTCTACGATAGAGGAGAAGAGTTTGGATGTGGAAAGCCTGACTGCAAGCCAGGATGCGACTGCGATAGATTCCTTGAAATATGGAACCACGTATTCACACAGTTTTCAAAGGAAGAGGACGGAAGCTATTCAAACCTAGAACATCCTAACATCGACACCGGTATGGGTCTTGAAAGAATGGCTTGCGTAATGCAGGGCACAGACTCAATATTCGATGTAGATACAATTAGATATATCCTTAACGGCATAGTTGAAAAAGCTGGCGTTAAATACATGGACGGCAAGGCTAAGACTGATGTTTCAATTAGAATCATCACTGACCACCTAAGAGCTATGACATTCATGATAGCTGACGGCATTATGCCATCAAACGAGGGTAGGGGATACGTTCTAAGAAGAATTATCCGTAGAGCTGCAAGACACGGCAGAAACCTTGGTATCAAGGGATCATTCCTTTATGAGATGTCAAACAAGGTAATGGAAGTTTCAGGAGAAGCTTATCCAGAGATCATTGAAAAGAAGGAATACATCCAAAAAATCATCCAGGTTGAAGAAGAAAAATTCGCCCAGACAATAGGTCAAGGTGAAGAAATAATAAAGGAATACGTTGATGAGCTAAAACAGGCTAAGAAGTCCATTTTAGACGGTGCAAAGGCCTTTAAACTTTACGATACATACGGTTTTCCTATTGAACTTACTGAGGAAATCCTTGCTGAAAATGGATTTACTGTAGATAAGGAAGGCTTCGACGTAAACATGAAGGCTCAAAAGGAAAGAGCTAGAAATTCAAGAAAGGACACTTCCGATGAAGCTTGGGATGAGCAGGAAGAAGAGTTCAATTTTGAAAAGACCATTTTCACTGGCTACGACGAACTAGAAACTGTAGCTAAGGTCCTTCATGTAAAGGAACAGGATAAGAAGGTTAAGCTTTACGTGGATAAAACACCGTTTTATGCAACAAGCGGCGGACAGACTGCAGACGTTGGAGATGTATTCTCAGATGACGCTCAGCTTGTAGTTACAAACGTGGAAAAGAAGGACGGATACTTCTGTCACACTTGTGAAGTGGTAAATGGATCTGTTAAGGAAGGGGACGAGGTTACCCTAGTAGTTAACAGAATGCATAGATTTGCAGTAGCTAGAAACCACACTGCAACCCATCTACTTCAAAAGGCACTTAGAGAGGTAGTAGGAACTCACGTTGAGCAGGCAGGTTCAAGCGTAACAGGTAACTCACTGCGCTTCGATTTCTCACACTTTGAAGCTGTTTCAAGAGATCAGTTAAAAGAGGTAGAATCCTTGGTTAATGAGGCAATTAGCCGCTTCATGGACGTAGATATTAAGGAGATGCCAATTGCTGAAGCTCAAAAGCTTGGTGCTATGGCCCTATTCGGCGAAAAGTACGGCGACGTAGTTAGGGTAGTAAATATTTCAGACTACTCAGTAGAGCTTTGCGGCGGTACTCACGTTAGAAATACAGGTGAAATTGGAGCATTTAAGATTCTATCTGAATCTGGTGTAGCTTCAGGAGTAAGAAGAATAGAAGCTGTTACAGGATTAGGCGTACTACAAGAAGCAAATAACCTGGAAAGCCTTGTAAATGAAGGATTAGAGGTTCTTAAGGCTAACAAGAATAACTTTGTAGATAGGGTTAAGCAGCTTACTGAAGAAGTAAAAGCTACCAAGAAGGAACTGGATGACTTTAAGAAGCAGGCTATGGGCTCAGAGCTAGACGATATGCTAGCTACAGCTACAGCAGTTAACGACGTTAAGGTTATTACAAAGGAATTCTCAGATTACAACATAGAGGATTTAAGAAACCTTTCCGACGATATTAAGAAGGACCACAAGTCAGTTGCAATGGTATTTGCATCAATAAGTAATGGCAAGGTAACATTCCTAGTTTCACTTACAGACGATGTAGTTGAAAGAGGATATCACGCTGGAAACATCATTAAGCAGGTTGCTAGTGTATGCCAGGGTGGGGGAGGCGGCAAGGCCAACATGGCTCAAGCTGGCGCTAAGGATCCATCCAAGATTAATGAGGCATTTGAACTTGCAAAGACCCTGTTTTAATAGTATAATACCTTAAAAGGAGGGAAGAACATGGAAGATAGAAAGACCATCGTTATGAGTTCAACAAAAATGGATAAATCAATGAAGGAAGTTATTGAAATCGTATACGACGCATTGGAAGATAGAGGATACAATCCTATCGACCAAATGGTTGGATATATTCTTTCAGGAGACCCTTCATATATAACTAGCCATAACAATGCTAGAAACATGATTTCTAGACTAGATAGAGATGAACTAGTTGAGGAAATTTTAAGAAAATACTTGAACAAATAAAAATGTGGCGGGCAAAATGTCCGCTACTTTTAATATGAGGAGTTAATATGAGAAAAATTGCACTTGATGTGGGAGATAAAACTGTAGGAGTTGCTCTATCCGATGAACTAGGTATTACAGCTCAGGGCCTAACTACCATAGAGAGGGTAGGGATTAGAAAGGATACTGGTAAGGTTCTTGATCTAATCAAGGAATATAACTGTGATACTGTAGTTATTGGATTACCGCTTAAATTATCTGGAGAAGATTCCATACAGACCGAAAAAGTACGTGAATTTAGAAACATGCTTGAAAACAAGATGAGATCAACTGGCGTTAAGAATGTTCAGGTGGTTTGGCAAGATGAAAGACTTTCAACAGTTGAAGCTGAGAACGTTTTAATCGAAGCTGATGTTTCAAGAAAGAAAAGAAAGGCCGTAATAGATAAACAAGCAGCCACAATCATAATGGAAAGATACTTAGCCTCTATGAAGTAGGGGCTTAGTTTATAAAATATAACTATTCCTTAAATCATAATTTTGGGAATAGTTTTTATAATAAATAAAGAAAAGAGCCATTTTTCAACGTTTCTGGCTCTTTTTACCTTTTATATATAATATTCATCTTTTACCTCTCTTACCCTAAAAATATCGAGGCTCTATTTTCCCTTCTAAGCGATTTTATAAATCTTTTAATACTGTTATACCTTATAGATTTTCAGGAATTAGAAGCTCCTGGCCTGCATATACCTGATCTGCTTGAATATCGTTTGCATTACAGATTTCATATACTGCATATCTAATATCACCATTAGATCCTACATAATCCTTAGCGATATCCCATAATGTATCACCAGCTGCTACAACAACTGTATCATATGTAACTTGAGTATCTGAGTTAGCATCATTTAAACCCATTATAGTATTAAATGTAAATGTCATACCAATTAATATTAAAGCTGCTACTAATGATACTAATAACCTTGATCTTAACCTTACCATGTCTATACCTCCTATTCGAACATTTGTTCTATAATTAATATAATGGAATATATGTTCGTTGTCAATAGAAAATATAAACATTTGTTCTTTTTCTTTAGAAATGTTTGTTTTCTATGTATTGATCAAGGAAATTCTCTATCTTTTTCCTATATATAATACCTATAACAAATAAAATTGTAGCTATAACCCCTATTACAATAGCTGCTGTATAGTTCTGCATATAGGTCATCTCCCCTATTACGATGCATCCTATAAGACCTGGAAGCCTTCCAATGGTTGAAATTGCAATAAACATAGCGTAATCAATTTCAGAGATTCCAGCCACATAGCCAACTAGATCTTTGGGGATTCCTGGTATTAAATATATTAGAAATACTATTAAATAGGCCTTTTTAGAGTTTAATTTAGCCCTGTATGAGCGTACTTTATCTTCACCGAATATCATTTCAATGAAGTTTTTACCTAGTAACTTGGCAATAAAGTAAGTACATGTAGATCCAAGCAAAACTCCAAGGATGCTTAAAAGTAGTCCTAGAGGAATGCTGAATATGTATCCTGCTGCCATCTGAACTATCTGGCCAGGTATTACAGAAATGATAATCTGCAGCACCATAATGCCTAAATATATGAAAGAGGACATAAATTTGTTATTGTTAACTAATTCCAACAGCTTGTTTATGTCCTTGTATTCCATTATGAAGTCGTACTGGAAAAAGTATAGATATGTTGGAATTCCAACAACTATAGCAATTAAAAGTACAAACTCTAATATAGATATTATCTTCTTTACATTCATATTAATCTCTCTTTATATAGCGCATCTAAAGACTTAATTACCCCAATTTTAGATGCTTCATAAGTTAGTCCACCTTGGAAATATACGTTGTAAGGCTCTCTAATAGGGCCATCAGCTGATAGTTCTATGGAAGATCCTTGAACAAAGGCTCCTGCAGCCATTACAACCTGTGATTCATAACCTGGCATATCCCATGGCATAGGTTTTACATAGGAATCTATAGGTGAAGCAGCTTGAATTCCTTGGCAGAATGCTACTAGTGCCTTTTCAGATTTAAGCTTTACAGCTTGTATTATGTCAGATCTAACGTCTTCAGGCTCAGGACATACTTCAAATCCCAGATCTTTATATACTTGGCCGCATAGTATAGCACCCTTCACTGCCCCGTTTACCACCTTTGGAGCCATGAAGAAGCCCTGAAGCATCTGTCTAGTCTGACCAAATGTAAGGCCGCACTCTCCTCCTATTCCAGGACATGTAAGCCTATATGCTATCTTATCTATAAGTTCCTTCTTACCTGTTACATAGCCTCCAGAAAGAGCAATTCCGCCACCAGGATTCTTAATTAGTGATCCTGCCATAACGTCTACTCCAACGTCTGTAGGCTCCTTAGTATCTAGGAATTCGCCGTAGCAGTTATCCACCATGCAAACCACATCAGGGAACTTTTCGTGTACTGCAGCTGCCCACTTTTCAATTTCATCGATTGTTATGGACTTTCTCCAGTCGTATCCTGTAGCCCTTTGAACTGTTACAACCTTAGTGTTAGGTGTAATCCTCTTTAACACTTCATCAATGTCTATTTTACCATCTTTAGTTAGTTCAACTTGGTCGTACTCAATGCCGTAATCCTTTAAGGATCCCATACCATCGCCACGTATACCAATTACTTCCTCTAAGGTATCGTATGGACCGCCAGAACAGTAAATTAGCTTTTCACCAGGTCTTAAAATGCCTATAAGTGTAATGGACAAGGCGTGAGTGCCGTTTACGATCTGAGTTCTAACCAGTGAACTTTCAGTGTGAAAAGTATCGCTGAAAACCTTTTCTATGGCTTCACGGCCAGGATCATCGTAGCCGTAGCCAGTGTTCCAAGCAAAGTGTCTATCTGAAATCCTGTTCTTTTGAAAAGCGCTTAAAACTTTATACTGGTTGTAAGCTGTAATATCGTCTAGCTTATCGAATAAAGGTTTTACTTTTTCTTCAGCTTTTTCAACCTTTTCAAGCACTTCAG
The DNA here is from genome assembly GCA_024403135.1 of Clostridia bacterium. Lineage (GTDB taxonomy): Bacteria > Bacillota > Clostridia > Peptostreptococcales > Anaerovoracaceae > JAKSSK01. The sequence continues at coordinate 46,298 of JAKSSK010000005.1, read as the reverse complement.
GGGATATATTAAATTCTTCCATTAAGAACTTATTAGTTTCCTTCATTATTTCTGCGTCCTTTCAATTTCCCATTCCATATCGCTTACAAGATCTCTCTTAACGTTCTTCTTGTGAGCCGCATATAGCTGGGTTGTTGTTACCTGTTCGTGGTCAAGCAGCGCTGCCACGTCATATATTGAATTTCCTCTACCGATCAAGCTTGTTGCAGCAGTAGCTCTTAGCTTGTGAGGGCTGTATCCAGCATCTCTAGAGGTCTGCATAGCTATTGATGTATACTTCTTAACCAGCTCTCTAATCTGCCTTTCAGTCATACGCTTTCCTTGAAGAGATAGGAAAAGCGCATCCTTATGCTCAGCCTGGATGTTTTCTTCTCTAGGCCTTTCATCGTTGATGTATTCGTGTAGAACCATGGTTACAGATTTGTTTAGAGGCATTACAGATTCCTTGCCTCTTTTTCTATATATCTTAAATTCTCCTCTAGTGAAGTTAATTGAGGAAATGTTAAGCTGCTGAAGCTCCGAAAGACGTAGACCGTATGTTAGGAAAAGCATTAGAATTGCCTTATCCCTTAGCTTAGTTCTCTCCCAGTAAACCAGCTCGTGGTTTGTTAGACCTGAACCTGTTGTTACAGCATCTAGCATTAGCATTACCTCGTCGTCCTGAAGGGCCTTAATTTCCCTTTCTGAGGCCTTTTGCACCTTTATTGGATTAAATCCATCAGTGATGTTCTTTTCAAGCAGCTGGTCGCGATAAAGCTGTTTAAAGAGAACTGAAACTGAAGACTTTTTTCTTGCCAAAGTCTTGTTGTTGTTCTCGTAGATATATATGTTATCCTTAGTTTCAACCCTATACTTCCTGCAGTAATCTATGAAAACGTTTACGTCGCTAGCCTTGATTAGCTTAAAGTCATCTAAGGTAATATCCTTTGTTTCTTTAGCTCTTGTCATACCTGAGTTTATTAGGTAGTTACAGAAGAACTTAACATCGTGAAGGTATGCAAGCCTAGTCTTAGGAAGCACGTTTCCTCTAAGATACATAAAGTATGAACGCATGAAGTTTGGAAGGCTATCCTCTATTTCTTCGCATTCCAAAAGAATATTGTTCTCGTTTAAAACAATATTGTCAGGTTTATCGCTTTTATTGTGGATTATAACTTTCTTTTCAGCCACTTTATTATCTCCTCTGGATCAGCTTCTTCGCTTAAGTTGAACCACTTCATATCTTCATATCTCTTAAACCAGGTGATCTGACGCTTAGCGTAGTGCCTAGTGTTGGTCTTAACCTTTTCTACGGCTTCATCAAGGGTAATTTCACCCTTTAGATAGGATATTATCTCCTTATACCCTATTCCCTTCATGGATATATCCCCTTCATCAAGCCCCATATCCATTAGTCTTTTAACCTCATCTACTAGGCCTAGGTCTATCAGCTTATCCACCCTTTCATTTATCCTAGAATATAGCTCTTGCCTGTCTCTAGTTAAGCATACAAGGATGAACTCGTAGTCCGGGTTTTCCTCTTCTAAAAGGTTAAAATCCTTAATACTAGAGCCGCTTTTAGCCCCTTCTATTGCTCTAATAACCTTCTTTACGTTGTTAGGATGAATTCTTGCTGCTGCTAAAGGATCAAGTTCCTTTAGCATGTCATGTAGGTATTCATTGCCCTTTTCAGTAGCTTCAAGATAAAGGCTATCTCTAAGGTCTTTATCGTAGGATACACCTGCAAAGTCCATGGAATATATTAATGAGTTTAGGTAAAGGCCTGTTCCTCCTGTAATTAGAGGAATCTTACCCTTAGCGCATATTTCAGCCATTGCTTTTAAGGCTTCTTCCTGGTATTTAGATACGGAAAAAGGCTCTCTAGGGTCGAACTGATCAACTAGATAGTGCTTTACCTGAGATAGCTCTTCTTTTGTAGGCTTTGCGCTTCCCACATCCATGTATTTATATAGCTGCATGCTGTCGCAGCTTACAATTTCAGCGTTTAAAGCTTTAGCGACCTTTATTGCGTATTCAGTTTTTCCTACGGCTGTTGGGCCTGCCAAAACTATTGCTTTATTCATTATACCCTCTTAAATATCTTTTCAATATCGTACTTGGTCATCTTTACAAAGGTTGGTCTGCCGTGTGGACAGGAAAATGGATTAATGCACTGCTTTAGGCTTTCCATAAGGCTAGATATCTCTTCAACAGTTAGTTTATCGTTGGCTTTTACTGAATCCTTGCAGGACTTCATGATAAGCTTATCTATTACAACTTTGTTGTTAAGTACCTTGTTATCCTTTAGGTTATCTAGAAAATCTATGACAAAGTTTTCCGCTTCTGAAAGTGTCATAAAGGTTGGAATTTCAGTAACTCTATATGTATCCTGACCGAATTCGTCAATTTTAAATCCCATATCTCTTAGAACATCCATCCAGTTACCAGTAAGATTTGTATTTACCATAAATGGGAACATTATTGGCTGAGTGTTCTTTTCGCTAGAGTTATATAGCCCGATGAACTTTTCGTAGTTAATTCTCTCGTGGCAAGCGTGTTGATCGAACATGTAAAAAGCGTCTTCATCCTGAGCTAGGATGTATGTATTGAAGATTGTGCCAAGGAATGTTAGATCATCGAAATCGAAAGGTCTGGTGAAAGGTCTAGCAATTTCAATCTGGTCACTTTCATATACGAAAGGCTCTTCCTTTACTTCGGTTGACAATAACTCTTTTATGTCTATTTGCTTAACTTCAGGCTCTATTCTAGGAGCAGCCTTTGGCATATCAAACCTAACTACAGACTCCTTAGTTCTAAGTGCTTCAGTTATTGCAATTTCAACGGTTTTAACGATTAGATTATCGTCGTTAAACCTTACCTGCCTCTTGTTAGGATGTATATTTACATCTAAAGAATCTGGTTCTGCATTGATGAAAAGGAATGAAACTGGGTATCTTCCTTCGAATAATCTCTGCATGTACCCTAAATTTAAACCTCTTTCTATTACCTTGCTTTCCACTACCCTGCCGTTTACAAAGAATACCTCTAGATTCCTTGTAGGCCTTGACATTGCAGGAGTTGAAGTGTATCCACTAACCCTTACTTTATCCATTTCATAGCTAACAGGAACTAGATTTTTAGTATCCAGTCCTTGATAAATCTCAGCGATAGCGTTTAACCTATCCCCTTTTCCGTTGGTTGAAAAGATGGTTCTATCGTTTGAAATTAGTCTAAACTTTATGTCTATATATGCTAGAGCAATCTGAGACATGAAGTCGATGATTTGAGTTGTCTCTGCCCCATCGCTCTTTAAGAACTTAAGTCTTGCAGGTGTGTTATAGAAAAGGTCTGAAACTATAATTGTAGTTCCGTCAGGTGAGCCAATGTCCTTCTTAGAAACCACGTTAGATCCGTGGATTATTAGCTCAGTAGAGGTTCTTTCATTTCTTTCCTTTGTAACCAGCTGAACCCTTGAAACTGCAGCAATTGAAGCTAATGCTTCCCCTCTAAAACCTAGGGTTAGAAGGCTGTTTAAGTCTGAAACCTGGCTTATCTTGCTTGTTGCATGTCTAAGGAAAGCTGTTTCAACTTCGTCTTTAGGAATTCCGCAGCCGTTATCCGTAACACGAATATATGTCTTTCCGCCATTCTTTATCTCGCAGACTATCTGATCTGCGCCTGAATCTATGGCGTTTTCAATAAGTTCCTTTACTACGGAAAGAGGTCTTTCTACTACCTCTCCTGCTGCAATTTTATCTGATACAATTTTATCCAGTACTTTTATCATGGTATACCTCTTAAAAAACCCACTATTTTAGTGAGCTTTTTAATTCTTCTAAAATTTTAAATGCTTCTATAGGGCTTAGATTCATGATGTCTAAGTCTCTAATCCTTGAAATTGCAGGGTTTTCTTCCTGGGCGAAGAAACTGATCTGTTCTTCAGCTATTGGCAGGGATAAATCTCCCTTTTCAAGGGAATTTAGCTTAATTTGAGCATTGTTTAAAAGCTCTTTAGGTACTCCTGCCAGCTTTGCAACGTGAATACCGTAGCTTCTAGATGCTGATCCTTCAACTATCTTGTGAAGGAATATCACGTTTCCGTTTTCTTCTGAAACGTCTACATTTAGATTCTTTACACCTTTAATCTCATCTTCTAAGGCAGTAAGCTCGTGGTAGTGAGTAGCAAACAGGGTTCTAATGTGAGTATTTTCATTGCATAGGTACTCAACCACAGCCCAGGCGATGGATAGACCATCGTAGGTGCTAGTTCCCCTACCTATTTCATCTAAGATAACTAAGCTCTTTTCAGTAGCGCAGTTCAGTATGTATGAAAGCTCGTTCATCTCAACGAAGAAAGTACTCTGTCCCTGAGATAGGTTGTCTGAAGCTCCAATTCTAGTGAAGATTCTATCTACTACCCCTATGCTTGCCCCTTCACAAGGCACGAAACAGCCTGCCTGAGCCATTAAAACGATCAAGGCGATTTGTCTCATGTATGTGGACTTTCCCGCCATATTAGGGCCTGTTAGAAGTAGCATGCTTGTGTCAGTTTCGTTCATATATGTGTCGTTAGAAACGAACTGTCCGTCAGTAAGTGTTTCAGATATTACAGGGTGCTTACCTTGAACTATCTTAATCTCATCACCTTCATGAACTATTGGCTTTACATATCCAAGTCTAGATGATACTTCAGCAAAGGAAGTAAGTACGTCCAGTGTTGCTATTGAATTTGATGTGGTCTGTATCTGGTTGATAAACTTAGAAATGTCCTCTCTAAGCTTTGTGAATATGTTGTATTCTAGCTGATTGATCTTTGTTTCAGCGTTTAATACCAGAGATTCCATCTCCTTAAGTTCAGGAGTGATGTATCTTTCCCCTCCTACCAGGGTCTGCTTTCTGATGTACTCTTCAGGCACCATATCCACGTTGGAATTGGATACCTCGATATAGTAGCCGAAGACCTTGTTAAAGCCTACCTTAAGGTGCTGGATTCCGGTTCTCTCCTTTTCAGTAGCTTCTAGGCTTGATATCCAGGCCTTACCGTCCTTGATGGAGAACTTAAGGTCATCTAGTTCCTTTGAAAAGCCTTCCTTGATGATACCACCCTCTTTAATGGTAAATGGCGGATCTTCAACTATGGCTCTTGTAATTGAATCTAGCACTTCATCTAAGGTGAATATATTTAGATCCTTTAGATAAGGTGCGTTAAAGTATGATAGACACTCCTTGATTTCAGGAAGAACTCTAATGGAGTTTCTAAGAGCTATCATATCTTTAGCATTGGCATTACCTGTAGCGATTCTACCTGTAAGCCTTTGGAAGTCGTAGATCTGCTTTAAGGCTTCCTTTATGTTGTTTCTAACGATAACCTGATCTACCAGCTCCTCTACTGCGTCAAGTCTTGCGTTAACCTGATCAACGTCATTTAGTGGTTCTCTCAGCCACTTCTTCATCTTTCTAGAGCCCATTGCTGTATGGGTCTTATCTAAGATTCCTAGAAGTGAACCTTGAACCTTTTTATCGTATAAAGTCTCTGTGATTTCAAGGTTACGAAGTGTAGCCTTATCTAGAGACATGTGATTTCCAATCTGATAAATCTCTACCTGAGTGATGTTTCCTAATGTTTGCTTTTGAGTTTCAAGTAGATATGAAAAAAGCGCACCTAAAGAAAGAACTGCTAAAGGCATATCCATAAGCGGAATGCAGTCGAATTGGGCCTTAATTAGCTCTAAGGCAGCTTTTTCTGTGTAAACTGATGCACTGGTAAAATTGATGAAGCTTTCCGTTAAACCAGTGATTTCTCCCTGGTCTATTAGATGTAAGCAATCATCGTTTATCAATATTTCCTTTGGTTTAATCTTTACTAGCTCGTTTAAAAGAACCTGGTAAAGATCACCATGGGTTTCCTCTGTAACTAGAAGTTCACCTGTTGAAATATCGCAATATGAAATTGACATCCCCTCTTCTTTGAAATATACGGATGCCAAATAGTTGTTTTCTTTTTCATTTAGCATAGCGCTGGATGTAACGGTTCCTGGTGTAACGATCTTTATTACTTCCCTCTTTACTATGCCTTTTGCAGCCTGTGGATCTTCCACCTGCTCGCATATTGCCACCTTGTATCCCATTTCTACAAGCTTGGCGATGTAGGTATCTGCGGCATGGAAAGGAACTCCACACATTGGAGCCCTTTCTTCTTGTCCGCAGTTTTTACCTGTTAAAGTTAGCTCAAGCTTCTTACTGCAAAGCTTGGCATCTTCGTAGAACATCTCGTAGAAGTCACCAAGTCTAAAGAATAATATACAGTCCTTATACTTATCCTTGATATCCATATATTGTTCCATCATTGGTGATAACTTCATCTTTGTTCTCCTTAATTATCTAGCGTTGTAAGCCTTGATACCTTCTCTTACGCATTCGATAGCAGCCTTTAAGTCGTCTGCATTTAGAACGTAAGCGATTCTGATATCTGATTGACCAACGCCCTTAGTTCCATAGAATCCGCCTGCAGGAGCGAACATGCAAGTTGCGCCATTGTATTCGAATTCAGTTAACATCCATACTAGGAAGTCTTCTGCGTTGTCTACTGGAAGTTGGCAAGTGATGTAGAATGCGCCTTCAGGTACTCCGTACTTGATTCCGTCAATAGTCTTAAGTGCTTCTACAGCAACGTTTCTTCTGTGTTCATATTCAGCCTTGATTTCAGTGAAGTAATCAGGATCTAATTCGTAAAGAGCAGCAGCTCCAACTTGGTCTAAAGTTGGACAGCAAAGTCTAGCTTGGCAAAGCTTCATTAGATTTTGCATTAATTCTTTGTTCTTTGATGCGATTGAACCGATTCTAGCACCGCAAGCTGAGAATCTCTTTGAAACTGAGTCAACGATGATAACGTTTTGTTCAGCTTCCTTGAATGAACCGAATGTGTCCATCTTCTTGCCGTCATATACGAATTCTCTGTAAACTTCGTCACAGATTAGGTATAGGTCGTGCTTAATTGCGATATCTACGATAAGCTTCATTTCATCTCTAGTTAAAACCTTACCAGTTGGGTTACCAGGGTTGATGATAGCGATTGCTCTAGTCTTATCTGTAATAACGCCTTCAATCTTTTCCTTAACTGCATATTGATATCCATCTTCTGCAGTTGTAGGGATAGCTACTAATTCACCGCCAGCTTGGCCAACGAATGACTTGTAGTTTGTATAGAATGGTTCAGCCATGATAACTTCATCGCCAGGGTTTAAGATAGCAGTCATTAACATGTTGATAGCTTCTGAACCACCGTTAGTGATTAGTAGATCAGCTAGGTCGAAATCTAGGCCGATTCTCTTGTAGTAACCTTGAAGAGCTACTAGTAGTTGCTTTTCGCCTTGTGAGTTTGCGTATGCTAAAACTTCTTGATCGAAGTTCTTAACAGCGTCGAAGAAAGCCTTAGGAGTCTTGATATCTGGTTGTCCTAAGTTAAGCTTGTATACCTTCTTTCCTGCTTCAGCTGCAGCATCAGCATAAGGCACGAACTTTCTAATTGGTGAAAGTTGCATTGCTTGAATTTTGTCTGATAATTGCATAATTCATCTCTCCTTTTAAAGTAATTTATAAAACGTTTTATATCAACTCTTTGTGAGAGTCAGTAACTATTGAATGAGGATCTACTTCCCTTTCATCTTCCTTATCCTTGGATAGACAAAGCAGATACTCTATGTTTCCCTTAGCCCCTGTTACAGGTGAATAAGTAAGTCCTGTAGGATAAAGTTCATTGTCTAAAGCGTAACCGATTACATTTTCAATTACCTCTAGGTGAACCTTTTCATCTCTTACTATGCCCTTCTTTCCTACCTGCTCTCTGCCTGCTTCAAACTGAGGCTTGATAAGGCATACCAGCTTGCCGTCTTCCTTTAGAAGTTTTGTTGCTACTGGAAATACAAGTTTTAGGGATATGAAGGATACGTCGATGGAGATAAAGTCTATTGGCTCAACCTTATCCGTTTCAAGGTAGCGGATGTTGCACTTTTCCATGTTGATGACTCTATCATCAATTCTAAGGGAATAGTCTAGCTGGCCGTAGCCAACATCTACTGCATAGACCTTAACTGCACCGTTTTTCAGCATGCAGTCTGTAAAGCCGCCTGTAGATGCGCCGATGTCCATGCAGGTCTTTCCTTCCATGGATAGGTCAAAATGTGACATGGACTTTTCAAGTTTAAGTCCGCCCCTGCTTACGTAAGGACAGGCTTTTTCCTTGACGAAGATTTCAGCATTTTCATCTACCATATTACCTGCTTTATCGCTCCTTTCGCCATCTACGAATACAACGCCAGCCATGATTGAGGCCTTTGCCTTTTCTCTAGATGGGAAAAGTCCCTTTTTAACTAATAGTGTGTCTAGCCTTTCTTTCAAAGTCTTTCAAGTATCCTTTCTGAAATGCTAACTGGGTCTAGACCATACTTTTCCATAAGCTGATCTACGCTGCCCTGCTGGATAAATTCCTTTGGCCAGCCGATAACATCATTGTCATCAGCTAAACCATCCTTAATTGTAACACAAATATGGTATTTAGTGTTGTTTTCTTTTTGGTGCATTAGAGTGTTTTCAACATCTACGGTGTATCCCTTTTCACCTAGTATCTTAGCAGCGGATACTGCGTTATTAAACATGGTTCCTACCGCTCTAATTAGGATGCTTTCCTTATCTCCTTTAGCGATGGAATATGTAATGTTTTCTCCAGTAAATGGAGTGTAATATTCTTCGCTTAAATCCGCTTCTCCTCTAGGATATCTTATGGCAACTGGAGTGCCTAGGCTAAATGCATATTCCATAGCCTCCTCTAGCTGCTTCTTATCCTTTGGAGCAAGCACCGTTAAATTAGGAATTGTATCTAAGTAGGATAAATCAAAGATTCCGTGATGAGTCTCGCCGTCTGCTCCTACGCATCCTGCCCTATCTATTGCAAATACAACTGGAAGGTTTTGCATGCATACGTCAATCATTATCTGATCATATGCCCTCTGAAGGAATGAGGAATATATTGCAACTAGCGGCTTCATTCCGTTCTTTGCAAGGCCTGCAGCAAAGGTAACAGCGTGCTCTTCAGCAATTCCTACATCGAAGAAACGCTTAGGGTATTTCTTTGCAAAATCTCCTAGACCTGTAGCATCTCCCATAGCTGCTGTAATTGCAACGATGCTATCATCCTTATCTGCAAGTTTAAGAGCATAATCTCCCATAACCTTGGAATAGGAAATGCCAGACTTCTTAAGAACTTCTCCTGTGGATACGTCAAATGGTCCTATACCGTGGAACTTGTTAGGCTGTATCTCTGCAAAAGGATAACCTTTACCCTTAACTGTGATTGCGTGAATTACTACAGGTTCTTTAAGTCTCTTTGCCTTTTCAAGCACTGTAATGAGTTCCTTAATATTGTGGCCATCAACAGGTCCTAAATATGTAAAGCCAAGTTCTTCGAATAGAACTCCTCCGTCCTCGATCATGGAGTACTTCAGGTTATCCCTGATGCTCTTCATGGAGCCTGCTATTGCCCTACCTACTCCACCTGACTTTTGAACCTTCTTAAAGAATGTCTTTGAAGCAAGGTATGAGTCTGAAGTTCTAAGGTTCACTAGGTGCTTAGATACTGAGCCAGTATTCTTTGAAATACTCATGCCGTTATCGTTTAGGATTACTATCATATTGGTCTTTGATGAACCTATATTGTTTAGTGCTTCGTAGGCCATTCCTCCTGTTAAAGCACCATCACCTATAACGGCTATAACCTGATTATCCTCGCCCTTAATATCTCTAGCCTTAGCTATACCAAAAGCTGCACTTAGGGATGTTGAGCTATGACCTGTATCGAAGGCATCGTGTTTGCTTTCCTTTGCCTTTGGAAAACCCGAAAGACCTTCAAACTGTCTTAGGGTATCGAACTTATCTGCTCTTCCTGTAAGAATCTTGTGAACGTAGGACTGATGGCCCACGTCAAATACAAACCTATCCCTTGGGCTATCGAAGACCCTGTGAAGAGCGATTGTTATCTCTACAACACCAAGGTTTGAAGCCAGGTGGCCTCCTGTCTTAGATACCTTTTCAACCAGGAAGGTTCTAATATCCTTGGCCAGGTCATTTAGATCCTTTTCAGACATGTATTTAATATCTCTTGGAAAAATATATTGATCGAAATTCATTTTAACTCCTTGCCATAATATCTACTAGCTGGGTAAAGAATTCTGCGTTATCGTAGTAGTGTTCTATGGACATCTTAGCGTCCTTAATTGCTTTATCTAAAAGCTCATTAGCCTTTTCTAGTCCATACATTGAAACGTATGTTGACTTTCCTGCTTCCTTATCTGAACCTGCTGGCTTTCCCAGCTCATCTGTACTCTTAGTTACGTCGATGATGTCATCGTGAATTTGGAAAGCTAGTCCTAGGTTTTGTGCATAGATGGAAAAGGATGTAAATGTATCCATATCTGCACCTGCAAGGTAAAGCCCTGCTTGAACTGCAGCAAGTATCAAGGCCCCGGTCTTATTACTATGTATGTATCTAAGCATGGATTCAGAGCACTTCTTGTTTTCAGACTGTATGTCTGAAACCTGGCCAGAAACCATGCCTTGGCATCCTGCGTTCTTTGTGATTACGTAGGCTGCATTGATTCTTCTCTGAAGGCTTTCCATGTTATCGAAGTACATGAACATATCCTTATCCATGATTTCTGAAGCCGTATTTAGAAGACCATCCCCTGCAAGTATTGCAATGGCATCGCCGTAGACCTTGTGGTTTGTAGGGATTCCCCTTCTTAGGTCGTCATTATCCATAGCTGGTAGATCGTCGTGGATAAGTGAATATGTGTGAATGTATTCTAAAGCAATTGCATAAGGAAGTGCCTTATATACATCTCCTCCTGCAAATTCACAGGTTGCAAGAAGTAGCACTGGTCTAAGCCTCTTTCCTCCTGCTTCAAGAGAATACTTCATAGCCTCATAAAGTGTAATGCTCTTTTCATCAATGCTTGGTAGATAGTCTAGGATATGTGTATCCACTATCTCTTTATATTCTTCATATGTCCTTTCCATCGATAATTATCTCCTGTTTAGCCTTATCTAATATCTCTTTACAAGTTTCGTAGTGTTTAATTCCTTCTGTATACGCTTTAATTGACTCCTCTAGGGAGTTATCCTTTAGAGAAATCTTATCTACGCATTCCTTTAGGTCTTTTAATGCCTTTTCAAATGTGTCCATTACTCTATCACCTTAACCTTTACGTCACCATCTTTTAGAATTATCTGGTAACTTTCTCCTAACTTAGCATCTTCTACGGATGTAACAGTTTTTCCATCTAAATCCCTCATAACGGCATAGCCTTTATCTAGGATTTCAAATGGATTTGACTCATCTAACTTCACCTTCATCTGATCAATTAGATTTGAAAGTGTAAAATGAAGTTGTTGACAATAATTATTTATTAGTAAAGAATTGTACTCTACCTTCTTTTCAATGGAATATCTTAGGCTTTCTCTTAGATTTTCCATCTCTTCACGTATTTTACCTATATCTGGCACTGCAATTTGAGCTGCGGCAGTTGGTGTTTCAGCCCTTAGATCTGCCACAAAGTCTGAAATTGTAAAGTCTATCTCATGGCCTACTGCAGATATTACAGGTATTTTACTTGCAAATATGGCTCTCGCTAGTCCCTCATCGTTAAAAGGTATTAGATCTTCAGCGGATCCTCCTCCTCTTCCGATAATCAAGGTATCTATATCTATGAAATTGTCGTTTACGTATCTAACCTTTTCCGCCATATCCTGGCTTGCGCCCTCCCCTTGCACTTTACAAGGGAAAATGTATATATCTACGTAGTTATTCCTACTCTTAATTATCTTAAGAATGTCTTGCAGAGCCGCACCTGTTTCAGATGTTATTATTCCAACCCTCTTTGGAAACTGGGGTATTGGACGGTGTTTATTGAAAAGGCCTTCCTTCTTTAGCTTTTCTACAAGCATTTGAAACTCTAAAGATGCCTTTCCAAGTCCCTTTACCTCAACATCCTTAACTATTAGGCTGTATGATCCGCCTTTTTTATATATATCTATATATCCTGTAAGCAGTACTTCCTGCCCTTCCTCCAGTTTAAACTCTAGATACTGAGCGTATGAGTATGGTATCATGCAGCGGATCTTGCTTTGATCATCCATGGCGGAGAAATATATGTGACCGCTGGAGTGATACTTTAAATCTGAAATCTGTCCTACGCAGTATATGTTTCCTAGGATTGGATCAAGCTTAATGGTCTTAGCAAGGTAATCATTTAGTTGTGATATGGTTGCTGGCTTTCTTGCCATATTCCTTTCCTCCAAGCAGAGCTATACCTACTGCGTTATCTCCTGAAAGTTCTTTCTTTGCAAAATATGCGTTATCTATTCTATCCTTAATGTATGTACTTGAAGCAACTCCTCCGCAAAGAAGAAAATCCTCTACTTCATATTTTTCTTTAAGCTGCTTCATCATAAGGTTAATCACTCTTACAATCTCATCAAAGGCTAGCTTAACAACCTGATTTCCCTCTAGTTTAAAAAGCTGTGTTTCTAGACCAGAAAGGTTGAAATATCCATCCTTTACTTTTACATGAGTAAATGTATCAACTACAGGTATTTCCTCTCTTAAAAGGCCATCTAGAGCCTCTCCTGCAGGGAACATATATCCAAGTTTAACTCCAATTCTATCTATTAGTTGTCCAAAGGATATATCCTTTGTTCCGCCAACAATTTCTACTTTACCATCCTTGCAAAGCAGTGCTTCTGTAGTTCCGCCTGAAAGGTGAAATGCTATGAAGTTATCCTCTAGTGGTGTACCTATTTTTCCTGCCTCAATATGTCCTTCTTGATGGGAAAAGGTATACATTGGTACATCAAGGATGTTAGCTATTGACCTAGCTACAGTCTCTCCTGCTACAAACACAGGCATGTACGAACCTTCCAGTGGCCTAGGCCTATTTGAGCAGCTAACAGCTACCACTTCATAACCGTTTGGTATTAGATCAGGTAGGTTTTTTAAATGGGAAAAAAGAGCGGCGGATTGCTGCATGCCCCTTTCGCCCTTTCTCACTTCAAGTAATTTCCTATTGTTTACCAATATATTGTTATCTAGATCAACTAAAGCTACAGATGTTCTGTAGTTAGATGTATCTATACCTAATATGCACTTACTCATGTTCTATCTTTGATAAAATTCCGTTGATAAATGAAGCGGACTTTTCCTCTGAGTACTTCTTTGCTAGCTCTACTGCTTCGTTAATTGTAACGCTTACTGGAATGTCATCTCCCTTAAGCTCTGTAACTGCTAGTCTAAGTATTGCAAGGTCCACCTTTGCCATTCTCTTTGTAGTCCACTTATTAGCGTACTTATTGATTTCTTCGTCAATTTCATCCTTGTGCTGGCAAAGATACTTTAGTTTACTGCTAAGGTAAAGTTCCTGACCTCTATTGTTTTCCTGTTTTAAATACTTAAGTATGCTTTCTTCCTTAAAGTCGTCGTTACTTTCCATCTGGAAGATTATTTTCATCAGGAATTCCCTTGCTTCTTGTCTTGTCATATATTACTCCTTGAATATGTATGTTTACTTTAGATACCTTGGTTGCAAATTTCTTTTCTACCGCGTACTTAATCTCCGTCTGTAGATCCCAGGCAAGCTCAGGTATCTTAACTCCGTACTTAACTATTAGATAAAGGTCGATTACGTATCCGTCATCTGAGGCTGAAACTCTAATACCCGTCTCATTTTCCATCTTCTTTTTCTTGAAGAAGAATGGCAATGAGTCTATAAAGGTTTCGCTTAGGCCATAAACGTCCATGTTGTTCTTAAGAACGGTCTTTATTATGCTGGATAAGATGGCTGAATCCATCTTGATGTCTAAACTCTTACTGCTAGGCACTTTCTTCACCTGATAGAACGGTCATCTTAACCTTTTCTATCCTTCTTTCCTTTACTTCAATGATTAAGAACTGATAGTTCTGGTACTCTACGGTACTTTTTTCTCCTTCTTCTGGAAGGTCCCCTATGATGTCAATAAGAAAACCGCTAAGGGTTTCGCTACTTTCCGACTCTAGGTTAATCTCAAGTTCTTCGTTAATATCTGTTAGGGATGCATTTCCATCGATGATGTACTGGTTATTCCCTATCTTTCTAATTAGTTCTTCAGCTTCATCGTATTCATCGTCAATATCTCCCATTACTTCCTCGATAATATCTTCTAGTGTTACGATGCCGCTAAATCCGCCGTATTCGTCTATTAGAATAGCTATCTGCTGCCTTGCCTTTTGCATTTCAAAGAACAGAGTATCAATATTCTTTGAATCTGGAACGAAGTACGCATCCCTTAGAATTGGCCCTATCTCGATGTTATCGAAGCCCTGCTTTCTGGCCTGGATCAGATAGTCCTTGATATTAAGTATACCGATGATGTTGTCGGGATCATCGTCGTATACAGGAATACGGGTATGTCTAAGCTCCATCAGCTGGTCTATATACTCTTCAGCTGGATCGTTAATGTCTATCATGAAAACATCTGTACGTGGAGTCATTATTTCATATGCAACTTCATCGTCGAAGGCGAAGATGGAGTTTATCATCTTCTTACCTTCCTCCTTGATAGCGCCGCTTTCCTGGCCTTCTTCAAGGATTGACATTACGTCTTCTTCGATATTCTTTTTGCCGCTAAAAACGTTCTTCTTAAGAATTACTAAAGCCACAATGAATATGACTAAAGCTATTAATTCAATAATATATCTGGTTTCCATCTCGTTATTTTTTCTTTCTCAGGATAAAGTATTCCTTTACAGGTTTATCCATCTTCATCTTTAAAATCTGCTGCGGATGAGGAGCGCTATCTACCGCCTCTCCTTCCTCATCGTACATTTCAGTTATTACCTGCTTAAAGAAAGGTGTATCTGGTCCGAATACTTCAATCTCATCACCTACTACCATCTTGTTTCTTTGCTCAACGATTGCGTATCCAGTCTTTTCGTCGTAGCTTTTAACCACCCCTACGAATGAATATTCCCTGGTGTAGTCGCTGGTCTGGTAGTTCTGATCCTTGTTGGTAGGCTGGTGGTAATAGAAGCCTGTGGTAAATTCTCTATGGCTTGCCTTTTCAAGCTCGCTCATCCAGCTAGGATCAATTTCCTTATCTCCGTTTAATGCTGCATCTATAGCCCTTCTATATGCCTGGACTATCTGTGCAACGTAGAATACGCTCTTCATTCTGCCTTCAATCTTTGCACTCATGATGCCAGAAGAGATAATGTCTTCCATGTGCTCTAGCATGCAAAGATCTCTGGAGTTCATAATATATGTTCCTCTGGCGTCCTCTTCTACTGGAAAATATTCTCCAGGTCTCTTGGCTTCTACCAGTGAATACTTCCATCTGCAAGGATGTGCGCATTCTCCTCTGTTGGCGTCTCTTTCAATCATGAAGTTTGAAAGAAGACATCTTCCTGAGTAGCTGATGCACATTGCGCCGTGCACGAAGGCTTCAAGTTCCATATCTTCTGGAATGTTAGCCCTAATCTCTTTAATTTCTTCAAGAGTAAGCTCTCTAGCAAGAACCAGTCTCTTTACGCCCATCTTGTACCAGAACTTGGCTGTCTGGTAGTTGGTCATGTTGGCCTGGGTGCTTAGGTGAATCTCGCAATCAGGGATTATCTCCTGAAGTACGTCTATTACACCTGGATCTGATACGATGTATCCGTCAATTCCTAGGTCCTTGATTTCATCAAGATATTCCTTTAAAGGCAGGATATCTTCGTTATGTGCATATATGTTTAAAGTTAGGTATACCTTCTTGTCTAATTCATGTGCAAAGGCAATACCCTCCTTCATATCTTCAATTGTAAAATTTCCAGCTGAAGCTCTAAGTGAAAAGCCTTCGCCTCCGAAGTATACGGCATCTGCACCGTACATAAGGGCATATTTAAGTTTTTCTAAGTCTCCTGCTGGAGCTAGAAGTTCAAATTTATTCATCTATACTCCTTAATACTGAAATGGATAGTCCATCACCTACGCTTAATACTGCGCTATCTAGTTTAGGATGATCCATAATATATTCAATGAAACTTCTTAAGTTTTTAATGTTTGTCTTGTATTTACCAGATGGATCGTACTCGTCAGACACCGTTCTAGCCTTAAAAAGCACGTTATCTGCCACGATTACACCATCACTGGATAAATGTTTCATTGCTGCATCTAAAAACCTTGTATAGTGGGATTTTGCTGCATCTATGAATACGAAGTCAAAGAGTTCATCAGCCATATCATTGATGACTTCTTCCCCATCGCCAGTTAGAACTGTAATGTCGTAGCCTAAGTCTGAAATGTTCTTCTTTGCTACTTCAGCTTTATCTAAGAACTTTTCGATGGTTACAACTTTAGCATCTTTACATACCTCTTTAAAGAAGGATGCTGAGTAGCCTACTGCTGTACCAATTTCAAGTATTGCCTTTGGCTTTAAGCTTCTAAGATACACGTTTAAAAAGGATTCAGTCTCCTTTAAGATGATTGGAACGTTATCCTTTTCAGCACTTTCTCTTAAAGCACCAAGTTCAGTAGTTAAAGGCGTGTACAATCCATGCAGATATTCAGTTACTTTATCATTTGTTATGTTCATCGTATGCTTTGTAGTATCTATCCTTATCCTTGTTAAACTGTTCTAAAGTCTTTGAGAAGTTGCTTGATCCATCAAGCTTTTCGCTTAATACGAAGAAAAGATAATCTGTCTTTTCTGGGTTAAATGCAGCCTTTATTGCGCTAGCTCCTGAGTTACCAATTGGCGTTGGAGGAAGTCCATCATACTTATATGTGTTGTATGGTGAATCTATTGCAATATCCTGGTTGGTTAAATTAACCCTGTTATCCTTTAGTAGATATGATACGGTTGAGTCCATCTGAAGCATCATACCCTTCTTAAGCCTGTTATATATTACGCTTGAAACAAGAGGCTTTTCCTTTTCAAGTCCAGCTTCCTTTTCAACTATTGAAGAGATGATGATAACTTCATAGAATGTTCTTCCCATCTTCTTCGCCTTAGCGTAGTATGAGGAATCTATGTTGTTATCGAATTCATCTAACATTGTCTCAACTATTGTATGAGCCTTTACCCCTATTGGATAGCTATATGTCTCTGGATAAAGGAATCCTTCAAATCTCTTTTCACCCTTTGGAAGATACTTCATCCATTCATAGTCGAAATCCCCGTTTACGATTTCATCCATGAACTCATCGTAGGTGCAAATGCCCTGCTCTTCTAGCTTAGTTGCTATCTGCTCTGTGGAATCTCCTGGGATTACAGTAAAAGCTATATTGACAACATCACCGTTTACGATGGCTTTCATCATCTGCTTTGCGCTCATTGATGGAGATAGCTGGTAGTATCCTGTTAAATACTTACCATCAAAGCCTGAAAGCTTGGATGTAATTCTAAAAGCTGTAATATTTTTGATTAGACCTTGATCGTATAGCTCCTTTGCTACGTCGTAAGTACCATATCCATCCTGGATATTGATTGTTACAACTTGCTCGCTATCTGGATCTACTGGTCTATTCTGTATTCCTAGATAGGAAAATACGCCGATAGCGCATATTATTGCTAGTCCAACTATTAATGCTATAACCTTAGATTTTGTTGTAGTAAAATACTTGTTCATAAATACCTCATATTACAAAGGGACGTATTAAACGTCCCTCAAATTACTTATTTAGCTCTTCCTAAATATTCACCAGTTCTTGTATCGATTTGAATCTTTTCGCCGTTTTCAATAAAGATAGGAACTTGTACTACTGCGCCAGTTTCTACTGTAGCAGCCTTAGTTACGTTTGTAGCTGTGTTACCCTTTACTCCTGGTTCACAGTCGATAATTAATAGGTCAACGAAATTTTCTGCTTCTACTAGGAATGGGCTTCCTTGGAAGAACTTCATTGTAACTACGTCTTCTTCCTTGATCCACTTTACAGCATCTTCTACCATGTCGTAGCTTACTGGAATTTGATCGTAAGTTTCTGGGTCCATGAAGTAATATAGCTCTCCATCGTTATATAGATATGACATCTTTCTTGTTTCGATGATAGCATCTTCAAATTTATCGTTAGGGTTGAAAGCTTCTTCTCTTGTAGCACCAGTTAAGATGTTCTTATACTTAGTTCTTACGAATGCAGCACCCTTACCAGGTTTTACGTGTAAGAAGTCTAATACTACGTGAGGTTCGCCGTTCATAATGAATGTTTTGCCTTTTCTAAAATCACTTGCATATACCATTTTGTATTCCTCTTTCTTTTATTTAAAATTTAATTTCAAACTACGTTAAATTATATCTCATTTTCCCCTATTTTGCAAGACCCATTGCATCTCCAAGAATCTTGTAAACATCGTTCATCATAAGTGAAAATCTCATCTCTGCTTGCATGTATTCTGTAGCTAGAGGGTCCTTCATGATTATCTGATACATGGCCTGAACATTGCCCATAAATTCTTCATCAAGTTCTTCGCCTATCATCTGCTTGGTCTGCATTTCAAACTGCTTACCTTGGAAGTCCTTAATCATCTTATCTAGCTCAGGATTTTCAGCAACCTTAGCCTTTAGTTCTTCATAATCTTTAAATTCTTGACATCCCTTGATTGCATTAGCAAGTTCATGGGCTCTATCATATACGTTCATATTTACCTCCTATTTCCATCTAATGCTGTTATTCTTTACCTTATCCTTAGTCTTACAATTTGAAAGAGCGCTTCTAAGCTTGTCTAAATTAGTATCTGGGTCTTCTGCCATTCAACTCTTCCTCCCTATAGGTTCAAGAATAAAGGTAATATTACTGGAGATCTCTTAGTTCTTAAGTATATGAAGTTCTTCATGTCTTCCTTTAACATGGCCTTCATTACATTCCAGTCTTTAATATTCTTCTTCTCACATTTCTCAAGTGTCTTAGCTGCTACTTCCTTAGCCTGGTCTATTAGTTCCTTGTGGTCCTTAACATAGACGAAACCTCTTGTAAAGATTTCAGGTCCTGAAGCTACGCAGTTATTATCTTGGTCATAGCCAATAGCTATTACCATGATGCCGCTTTCAGAAAGTGCTTTTCTTTCGTTAAGCACTGCAGTGCCTACATCCCCTACTCCTAGACCATCTACCATGATGTCTTCAGCCTGAACTACGCCCTTAATTACCTCAGCCTTTGCCTTTGAAACGTTAAGAACATCCCCATTTTCAATTACAAAGATGTTTTCTGGGTCCATTCCTAGGTTGATAGCTAGGTCGTGATGTCCAATTAAGTGCCTCTTTTCGCCGTGTACAGGCATAAAATATTTAGGCTTAATTAGTGAATGAAGTAGTTTTAGCTCCTCTTGAGCTGCGTGGCCAGAAACGTGAACATCTAGGATATCTGAGTAGATAACCTGACATCCCTTTTCTACCAGCCTGTTTACTACGTTGGATACCATCTTCTCATTTCCAGGTACTGGAGTAGATGAAAGAATTACAGTATCCCCTTCTTTTAATTTAACAGACTTGTGATCACCAGATGCCATTCTAGCAAGAGCAGACATTGGTTCACCTTGTGAACCAGTAGTTACTATTACTAGCTGCTTATCTGGATAAGTATTAGCCTTTCTAATGTCTATTAAAGTGCCTGCAGGAATGTCTAGATAGCCTAGCTCCTGAGCAAGCTTAACAACGTTTTCCATGCTGCGGCCGTTTACAGCCACCTTTCTACCGCATAGAACAGCGTTATCTATGATCTTTTGAACTCTGTGTACGTTAGATGAGAATGTGGCAACCACTATTCTAGTCTTAGCAGTTCTAAAGATCTGGTGAAGTGTTTGACCTACAACCTTTTCAGAGTCACTATAACCAGGCCTTAAAGCGTTTGTAGAGTCCGCCATCATTAGAAGAACTCCCTTTTGCCCTATTTGAGCAAGCTTTGAAAGGTCAATAGGTTCACCATCTACAGGTGTGTAGTCAATTTTAAAGTCTCCCGAGTGGAATACCAGTCCAGCAGGAGTATCTATCGCTAGGCATATTGCATCAGCGATGGAATGTGTAGTCCTGATAGTTTCAATGTTAAAAGAGCCAAGCTTAATTTTGTCCCCAGCCTTAACAGTGTGAAGTTTACCTTTAATGCCGTGTTCCTTTAACTTGTTTTCAATCAGTCCTAGGGTTAACTTAGTTCCATAGATAGGAACGTTAACCTGTTTTAGTAAGTATGGAATTCCCCCAATGTGGTCCTCGTGACCGTGGGTGATTACCATGCCTACGATCTTATCCTTGTTCTCTACAAGGTAAGTAAAGTCCGGAATTACAATGTCTATACCGTACATATCGTCTTCCGGAAAAGATAAGCCACAGTCTATTATTAATATTTGATTCTTGTATTGAAGCAATGTAAAGTTCTTACCTATCTCATTTAATCCACCGATAGGTATGACCTTTAGACTGGGCATTTTATTTTCCTTGTTTCTCATATACCCTTCTTTCTCGTGGGCTATTTGCAAACTATGTTAACAAGTCTATTAGGTACAGCGATGACCTTAATTACCTGCTTACCTTCAAGAAGAGCCTTTACGCTATCTGCTTCAAGAGCCTGTTTTTCAAGTTCTTCTCTACTTAAGTTGTTTTCTACATCAAGTTTTTCCTTAACCTTGCCGTTAAGCTGTACAACTATCTCTACGGTGTCCATAACTAAAGCCTTTTCATCGTATGTAGGCCAGCTTTCGTTGTGAACTGAAGTAGTGTTACCCATGTGCTCAAACATTTCTTCACAGATGTGAGGAGTGAATGGAGCAAGGACAACTATTAGCTTCTTAACTGCTGTAGTTAAAAGTCCAACCTGTGCATTAGGTAATTCCTTGTATTTGTAAATTTCATTTACTAAAGTCATGATGCTGCTGATAGCCGTGTTAAATGCAAATCTGCCACCAACGTCTTCTGATACTTTTTTAATTGTCTGGTTAAGAACATAGTTTAAGTTCTTATCGTCTTTAGTCTTTATTTCAAATTCATCAGTACCTTGTCCGTACTTTTCAACGAATTCATATACCAGTCTATATACTCTGTTAAGGAATCTAAAGCTTCCGTCTACTCCGTCATCGGACCAGTCAAGTTCCCTTTCAGGAGGCGCAGCAAACAAGATGAATAGTCTAGCTGTGTCAGCACCATACTTTTCGATGATTTCAGCAGGGCTAACAACGTTACCTAGAGATTTACTCATCTTCTTACCATCTTTATTTACCATTCCTTGAGTAAGTAGGTTTTTAAATGGTTCTTCAACGTCTACTAGACCAAGGTCGTGAAGAGCCATAGTGAAGAATCTAGCATACATCAGGTGTAAAATTGCATGCTCTACACCACCGATGTACTGGTCAACATCCATCCAGTAATCTGCCTTCTTCTTGTTAAATACTTCCTTATCGTTCTTTGGATCTGTGTATCTTAAGAAATACCAAGATGAATCTAGGAAAGTATCCATAGTGTCTATTTCTCTCTTTGCAGGCTTACCGCAGCAAGGACAAGTAGTATTTACAAAAGTCTTGCTTGAAGCGATTGGTGATTGACCTTTGCCTGTAAATTCAATGTCAGTAGGAAGAAGTACAGGTAGGTTTTCTTCCTTTTCAGGTACCCAGCCGCAATCATCACAGTAGATCATTGGAATTGGAGTACCCCAGTATCTCTGTCTTGAAATTAGCCAGTCACGAAGTCTAAAATTGATGGTCTTCTTACCAATTCCAAGCTCTTCAGCCTTGTTGATCATGTATGGGATTGCATCCTCAGACTTCATTCCGTTGATTTCACCAGAATTGATCATAATTCCCTTAGCAGCGCAAGCTTCCTTTAGGTTGTTTACGTCTACTTCAGGATCCTGTGGATCAACTACAGGAAGAATTTCAAGGCCAAACTTCTTAGCAAAGTCAAAGTCTCTTTGGTCATGGCCGGGAACGCCCATTACAGCTCCAGTACCATATCCCATAAGTACGTAGTCAGCTGTATAGATAGGAATTTCCTTTCCAGTGAAAGGATTTATTGCGTACTTACCGATAAATACACCAGTCTTTTCATTGGTAGTTGAAGTACGCTCGATTTCATTCATGTGGTTAACTTTATCTATGTATTCCTTTACAGGAGCCTCATATTCAGTTCCTTCAACGTTCTTTAAAAGAGTTGGATATTCAGGTGCTATTACCATGAAAGATGTACCGTAAATTGTGTCCACTCTAGTAGTGAATACAGTCATGATTTCATCTGAATCCTTAACCTTAAACTGAACCTCGCAGCCTGTGGACTTGCCGATCCAGTTCTTCTGCATGATTCTAACCTTGCTTGGCCAGCCATCAAGCTTACCGTTATCCAGGTTTTCAAGAAGTCTATCTGCATAGTCTGTAATCTTTAAATACCACTGAGAAAGGTTCTTCTTAGTTACAGCACTTCCGCATCTTTCGCATTCCCCATCTACTACCTGCTCATTTGCAAGTACTGTCTGGCATCCAGGACACCAGTTAACTGGGTTTTCCTTCTTGTATGCTAAGCCCTTTTTATAGAACTGGATGAAGATCCACTGCATCCATCTATAGTAGTCTGGATGACAAGTGCAAACTTCCCTCTTCCAGTCGTATGAAAGGCCAAGTTCTGCAAGCTGGTCTTCCATTTCGTGTATGTTGTTCCAAGTCCAGTCTGCTGGAGGTGTGCCGTTTTTAATTGCAGCGTTTTCAGCAGGTAGACCAAATGAGTCAAAACCCATTGGATGAAGCACGTTGTATCCGTCCATCTTCTTAAATCTTGCTACAACGTCTCCAATTGAATAGTTTCTTACGTGACCCATGTGAAGCTTACCTGATGGATAAGGGAACATTTCAAGCACGTAATATTTCTTCTTGTTTTCATCTTCTACTGTCTTAAATGCGTCGTCTTCGGCCCATTTCTTCTGCCATTTCTTTTCAATTAGGCTAAATTCATATCTTTCTTTCATTTTTACTCCTCGATCTGGGTGATTGGGCAGTCACCCCATATTTTCTCAATGCAGTATCTTTCTCTCATTTCTTTGCTGAAGATGTTTACGATTACATCACCAAAGTCTAAAAGAATCCACTGACCATTGTTTTTACCTTCAATATTTTTTACTAGGATACCTTCCATTGCATATCTATCCTCTATTTCATCTGCAAGGCTAAGGACCTGTCTTTGAGAATTTCCTGTAGCATTGATGAAATAGTCGGCAAATGCTGCCTTAGTCCCTATTTCGATTATATTTACATCGCTAGCCTTCTTATCCGCTAAGAGCTTAGCTCCTAAACATGCTAATTCTTTAATTTCCATCTATTTCTCCTTTAATAAATAATCTCTAGCTTCAATGGTGTCTTTATCCAAATACTCACCCTTTGAGGAAATGAAAGCTATGGTGCTCTGCAGAGATTTTAGGCAGGCTGCGTCTAAATCTTCCCTTGCGAGGGCTCTTAGAGCATCAACTCCTGGGTATCTCCTGTTAGGTTCAATAGCATCACCTAAGAATACTACCTTCTCTAGCACCGACATATTAGCTCTACCTGTTGTGTGATAGCTTACAGCGTTTAATATTTCCTCATCAGTAATGCCATATTCACTTTGCATTACGTAAGCAGCTATCTTGCTGTGGGCTAAATTGGCATTATCCAGGTATCTATCTCCTAGATTAAGGTGCTTTACATAATAATTTAGAACGTTAACCGATGTTCCTCTGAACAAATCGTGGTAAAGTGCTGCAGTTTCAGCTTTTTCAATGTCTGCACCATACTTTTCAGCAAGCCATTTAACCGTTTCCACTACTCCGTAGGTATGAACTCTCCTCTTTTCTGAGAAGTCATTATCTATTACTTCCCTTATACACTTCATTTTCTTTAATGTACCTTTCGACTTCAGCAGGAACTAGGCCATCTAGTGGCTTTCCCTCTGCTGCAAGTTTTCTAATCTTAGTAGAAGATACGTCTGGCATGGCATCCTCTACTATTAAAATGTCCGCTCCGTAGAGCTTTTCGTATCTATCCTTGGTCATTTCAAGCTTATCTTTATTGTATCCTGGACGAATGCTGACAATAAAGGAAACCATCTTAAGTAGTTCTGGTCCTTTATACCAGTTTTCCAGGGATAGAAAGCTATCCAGTCCAAGGATAAAGTATATTTTGCACTGATCAAACTCTGAAACCAGTTCAATCATGGTGTCATAGGTATATGATAGCCCCTCACCTTTAAGTTCCTTATCTAAAAGACAAAGGTAAGGTCTATCCTTTAGCACCAGTTTGATCATGTCTAGCCTGATGTTATCCTCTGTAATCTCCTTTTCTGCTTTAAAAGGATTCTTCTTTGCAGGCATCAGGAATACAAAGTCTAGGCCATATGAAATTAAAGCTTTTGTGGCAAGCTCAATATGTCCGTTGTGCACGGGATCAAAGCTGCCACCTAAAATGCCTATTTTCTTCATTATTTCATTAATTCTTCTGCTAAATCTTCCAGTTTAACTGGTCTTTGCTCTGATTTAGCCATATCCTTAACTTGAACTACGCCTTCATCCAGTTCGTTATCTCCGATAACTACAGTGTACTTGGCGTTTAATCTATCTGCATACTTGAATTGACCCTTGATGTTTCTTCCAAGAGTATCCATTTCAGCCTTTACGCCCTTTAATCTAAGATCTCTTAATAGCTTTAGACCATATGTCTTTGCTCTATCTCCAAGTACTGCGATGAATACGTCTACGCCTGCTGGCTTTGGAATTTCAACTCCATTAGCTTCCATAAGCATTAATAGTCTTTCCTTACCTAGTCCAAAGCCTACACCTGGAATTGGAAGGCCGCCAACTTCTTCTGCAAGGTTATCGTATCTTCCGCCACCGCATACTGTTCCTTGAGCTCCAAGGCTTGTAGTTACGAATTCGAAAGCTGTCTTTGTATAGTAGTCTAGACCTCTTACGATCTTTGGATTTACTACGTATTTAATTCCCATAGCATCTAGGTTTGCCTGTAGATCTTCGAAGTCCTTCTTACATCCATCGCATAGGTAATCTAGCATCATTGGTGCACCTTCTACTAGAGCTTGGTCGATTGGGCTCTTGCAGTCTAAAATTCTCATAGGGTTTTTATCGAATCTTGACTTACAAGTATCGCAAAGTTCATCGTATTTAGGTAAAAGGAATTCCTTTAAAGCAGCTCTATGCTTTGCTCTACATTCAGGACATCCTACGCTGTTTATTTCTAGAGTAATGTCCTTTATACCCATTCCTTTTAAGAAATCGTGGCCTAGGCAGATGATTTCTGCATCAGCCATCATGTTAGGTGTTCCAAATGTTTCGATGCCGAACTGGTGGAACTGTCTTAATCTACCCGATTGAGGCTTTTCATATCTAAAGCAAGGGATATCGTAGTATACCTTAACAGGTTGAACTTCTGCATATTGCTTATGTTCAAGAAATGCTCTTACTGCAGGTGATGTACCTTCTGGCTTTAGAGTGATGTTTCTGTTGCCGTGATCGTTGAAGCTATACATTTCCTTTTGAACTACGTCTGTAGTATCGCCTATTCCTCTGTTGAATAGCTCTGTATGTTCAAACATAGGGGTTCTGATTTCCTTGAATCCGAACTTATCGCATGTTTCTTTCCATTTCTTTTCTACGTAATGCCACTTATATGCCTCTTCTGGCATCATGTCTTTAGTTCCCTTTGGAGCGTTTGTTAACATCTCTTACCTCCTAAATAAATTATCTTCTTTACGCTTTATCATTTCATCTATACGCTCTATGTATATCTGATAGTTGGTTACGTTTGGCACCCGCTCGTGTCTATCCTCTAAAGGATAATATGCCTTTGAGATTCCCCCAGCCCCCATTGCTATGATGGACTGCTTTTCCTCCATTATCCTTACGTTGTATAGACAGTCTGAGCCTTGAAGTGTGTATCCTACGTTTTCAAAGGCTCCCGCCATGTGCTTTTGTCTATATAGATAGTATGGTGTGTATCCATACTGACTTAACATCTTTCTTGATTCAGCTAGCATGGCCTCTACAACTCCCCCCTGCTTATAGTGGTAGTCCTTATCTTCTTCGTGAAGCTTTGAAGCTCTCTTGATTGCTAATGTGTGAACCGTAATGTTGGTTGGGCCAAGGTCAATTACCTGTTTTAAAGTGGATTTAAAGTCTTCCACCGTTTCCTCAGGTAGTCCTGCGATAATATCCGCATTTATGTCCTTAATTCCAACCTCATGGGCAAGCTTAAAGGCCTCTAAAATGGCCTTAGAGCTATGTTTTCTGCCAATTAACTCCAGAGTATGATCCTTCATACTTTGAGGGTTAATGCTTATCCTTTCGATGCCATGAGCCTTGATTATCTCAAGCTTTTCCCTTGTTATGGTATCTGGCCTTCCTGCCTCTATGGTGTATTCCTTACACTGGCCTAAATCTAAGGTATTTACCTTATCTAAAAGTAAGTTTAGCTGCTTTTCATTTAAGCTGGTAGGAGTACCTCCACCAATATATATAGACTCAATGCTAGGATGTTTCTCCCTTACATAGTCAATCTCTTTAAACAGAGCCTGTAAATACCTATCCTTTTCTAAATCATCCACCTGGTTTGATGCAAAGGAGCAGTATGAACACCTAGTTGGACAAAATGGGATTCCTATGTATACCCCAGCTGAATTAACCGGTGGTTTACCGAAAACCTTTTGCTGTCTTTCGTATGTATCAAGGATTAAATCTGCCTTTTCGCTGGAAAGAAGAAATTTATCCATCAGGATTTCCTTATCCCCTATTTCCCCAGCAAGCTTTACAGGTCTTACTCCAGTAAGTGTTCCCCAGGCAGGCTTTTTTCCTGTTATTTCAGATAGTTTTTGGTATATTTCCCTTTTAATCTGGTGTTTATCCTGTGAACCTGTAAGGTTTATGTCTATGACATCACCTTCTCCATCCAGGGTGTAGACCTTAGGGTTTAGAAAGATTTTGATCAGCTCGTTAAACTCGTATGTATCGGTAATGTTGTGCAAGTTTATCCTATACAAAGTAGTTATACCTCTTTTCAAAGCCTATCTGAGTTTCCTCCATGTGACCTGGAAGGACTATTGTATCCTCAGGAAGCACATATAGCTTTTCTCTGATGGATTTAAATAGGGCCACCTGATCTCCACCAGGAAAGTCCGTTCTACCAATTGACTGTCGAAATAGTGTATCTCCTGAGAAAAGAACTCCGGGAGTGTATAGGCAGATTCCGCCAGGAGTGTGTCCTGGTGTTTCAATTACCTTAAAGCACATATTGCCGCAAGTAATTTCATCTCCTTCAGCTAGAAGCTTGTCGCAGTGAAGAATAAGGTCTTTACCGCATATTTCCCTTGAAGAGTTATCTATCTTACCAAGGAATAACGGTTCTTCCTTTAGGCCACCTAAAAGCTGGCAGGCAGGATAAAGTTCTAATAGCTCCTCTACTCCACCGATGTGATCTCCGTGTCCGTGAGTTAAAACCACATACTTCAAAGTAATACCGTATTTAGTTATATCATCTAAAAGTTTTTGGCAGTGTGCTCCAGGATCAACTACAAAACCTTCAAGACTTTCCTCATCGAAGGTCAGATAGCAGTTGGTCTTTATTGGTCCTGCTAAATATGACAATATCTTCATCTAAAAGTTCTTTCTGCTGTCTAAAAGGATGGTTACAGGGCCATCGTTATTGATGTTTACTAGCATATCCGTTTGAAATACACCTGTTTCAACAACTAGTCCCTTTTCCCTAAGCCCTTTGACAACTTCTTCGTAAAGTTCGTTTGCTCTAATTGGTTCTTCCGCCTTAGTAAAGCTAGGCCTCTTACCCTTTCTAACGTCTCCTAAAAGGGTGAACTGGCTTACTGCAAGGATCTTTCCTCCCACGTCCATAACGGATAGGTTCATCTTTTCATCTTCATCTTCGAAGATTCTAAGGCCTGATACCTTTTCCACCATGTAATTCACGTCAGATAGTTCATCTTTCTCTTCTACGCCAATTAAGACTACTAGACCTTTTTCAATTGTTCCTGTAACCTTGCCTTCCGAAGTCACGGAAGCACTGGTTACCCTTTGTACTACGCTTCTCATGATTTTGCTCTATATACGCTGTCAACGTCCTGTATATTTCTTAATGCTTTTAGGACTTTTTGCATTTGCTGAGTACTGTCTATGGAAACTGTAACTATTAGAGTTGCATTTCCATCCTTATCTGTCTTGCCGTTGACACCGTTTAAATCTAATTCCATGTCGCTGCAGGCTTTAGTAATATCGCTGAATAGGCCTTTTCTATCCCTGCCGACTACAACTATGTCTGCATCGTATGTAACGCCTTGTTTAATGTCCGCCCATTCTACTTCAATGAATCTTTCTTCTAGACCTTTGATGTTGGAGCAGTCCTTTCTATGTACTGAAATTCCTCTTCCCTTTGTTATGAAGCCTACTATATCGTCTCCTGGAACTGGGCTGCAGCATCTTGAAGTTCTTATTAGAAGGTTATCTGCACCTTTAACGATGATGCCTGGATCCTTCCTCAGATTCTTCTTAGTCTTACGGATAGTCTCTGTAACAACCTCATCGTCCTTCTTTTCAGGCTCTACCTTTTGAGCTTCAGTATATGCTGCAATTAGATTGTTGCAGAATTTACTTAGTATACTTCCGCCTGGAGCGATCTGGTTATATGCTTCTGAGATTGTATCGAATTTTGAAGCTTTTAAAGCCTTAGCGATGTATGCATTCTTAAGAACAACATTTGGCTCAAAGCCCTTCTTCTTTAGGGCAGCTTCTAGGGCTTGCTTACCTTGATCGATGGTGTCTCCCTTGTTCTCCTTCTTCAGCCACTGCCTGATCTTGTTTCTTGCAGATGAACTCTTGGCTATCTTTAGCCAGTCTGGTGAAGGTCCTGAGGAATTCTGTGATGTTACGATTTCAACTATATCTCCATTTTGAAGGGTATGGTCTATTGTAACCATCTTGCCGTTTACCTTGGCGCCTACGCACTTACATCCTACGTCAGAGTGAATCTTAAATGCGAAGTCTAGTGGTGTTGATCCTGCAGGTAGTTCCTTTACGTCACCATTAGGAGTGAATACGAAAACTTGGGTGGAGAATAGGTCCATCTTCATGGTTTCAAGGAATTCTTCTGAGTTATCGCTATCCTTTTGCCATTCTATGGATTGACGAAGCCATGATAGTTTTAGGTCGTCATTGTTTGCGCCTTCATCTGCTCTACCCTCTTTGTACTTCCAGTGGGCTGCGATACCGTATTCTGCAACGTGGTGCATTTCGTAAGTCCTAATCTGGATTTCAAAAGGATTACCGTCATCGTCGATTAAGGTTGTATGAAGTGACTGATACATATTAGGCTTTGGCATTGCGATGTAGTCCTTAAACCTTCCTGGAATTGGAAACCACATTGTGTGAACTATACCTAAGATTGCGTAACAGTCTCTTACGTTTTCTACTAAAATTCTTAGAGCTGTCAGGTCAAATATCTCATCAAGCTGCTTGTTCTGGTACTTCATCTTCTTGTATACCGAATAAAGCTGCTTGTTTCTACCGTAGATCTCATACTTTATGTTCATATCCTTTAAAGCATCGTCTATTTCGGCAGTAACCTGTTGGATGATATTCTCGTTTGCTGCTCTCTTTTCAGTAAGCTTTTTATTTAAATCTTCGTATGCTTCTGGCTCTAGATACTTAAGGGCTATATCCTCAAGTTCAAACTTTACGGTATATATTCCAAGTCTAGTTGCTAGTGGAGCGAAGATGTCTAGAGTTTCCCTGGACTTTTCAATCTGCTTTTCAGGCTTCATGTACTGGATAGTTCTCATGTTGTGAAGTCTATCCGCCAGCTTGATAATTAGAACTCTAATATCCTTTGACATGGCAAGGAACATCTTTCTGAAGTTTTCAGCCTGCTGCTCCTCCTTGTTTTCGAATTTAATTGCGCCTAGCTTTGTTACACCATCAACAAGTAGAGCGACTTCTTCATCGAAGTCCTCTACCAGTTGTTCTCTTGTGTACTGGGTATCCTCCACTACGTCGTGTAAAAGACCGCCGACAAGGGTTCTATCGTCCATTCCTAACTGTGCTAGGATAATTGCTACTGCAATGGGATGAATGAAGTATGGCTCGCCGCTTTTACGCATTTGACCTTCGTGGAGAGTTCTACCTATATCGTAGGCATGACCAATGAGCTCTGTATCATAGTTACTATTAAGTTTTAATATCTCGTCTAGAAACTCTTGCTTACTTAACATTTTCTATCTTGCTACTTTCTTGCTCTTCTTTCCTTGAGCTAATTGTTTCTTTTCATAAGCTGATACGTCTTCACCTTTGAAGAATTCATATACAACTGGTGTACAGATGAAGATTGATGAGTATGTACCAGCGATTACACCGATCATTAGAGGAATGATGAATTCGCTGATTGCTGTTGATACCATGAAGCAAAGAGGAATCATTACGATTAATGTTGTCAGTGATGTCATAATTGATCTATTTAATGTCTGGTTAACTGATCTATTCATCAGGATGTCATTTGGCTCCTTAGATCTGTTGTTAGCCTTGTTTTCTCTTACTCTATCGAAGATTACGATAGTATCGTTGATGGAGTAACCTACTACAGTTAAGATACCGGCGATGAATGGGTTGTTAACTGTAATGCCAAAGATTGCATAGCATGCTAATAGGATTAATACGTCGTGAAGTACTCCACCTACTGATGCTACACCGTACTTCCATGACTTGAATCTGAAGATGATGTAGATAAGCATACCAAGTGCAGCTATTAGTAGTGCCTTAACTGCGTTCTGCTTTAATTCCTTACCTACTGATGGTCCAAATTCGTTTGCTGCAAGTAGGTCGTCGTCTGTTACGCCAAAGCTATCTAGTGAACCTACAACTTCCATACGAGCTGCATTGTCTAAAGCCTTAGTAGTCTTGATGATGATTTGGTCGTTGTCATTACCACCGTAAACGATGGTTGCATCTAGATCGTATTTATCTAGAGCCTTTTCAACTTCTTCTATAGCTACCTGCTTATGAGTATCAATTTGAAGCATTGTACCGCCTGTGAAGTCGATACCTGAGTTGAATCCCTTGAACAGTGCGAATACAAGTCCGATAATTACTACTACTGCTGAAATTGAGTAGAAGATCTTTCTCTTTTCGATGAACTTGAATTCTTTATTGATGAACTGCTTAGGAGTTCCATCTTCGTTACAACCGAAGTACTTGTACTTACCAAACTTCTTGCTGTCTGCAATTAGTGATGTGAATAGGTTTGAAACTACTACTGCAGTGAAGATACTTACGATGATACCGATCATTAGTGTCATTGCGAATCCCTTAACTGTAGCTGTACCTATTTCGTAAAGAACTACTGCAGCGATTAAAGTTGTAATCTGTGCATCTAGTACTGTAGTAAGCGCCCTCTTGAAACCAGAGGATACTGCAACCCTGACAGTTCGTCCTGCCGCAATTTCTTCCTTGATTCTGGAGAATATGATTACGTTGGCATCTACCGCCATACCTATTGATAGGATGATACCTGCGATACCAGGTAGTGTTAGAACTGATCCCATTCCTACCATGATCCAGATTACTAGGATTACGTAAAGCATTAATGCGATGTCTGCAACTAAACCTAATACGTTGTACATAAGTAGCATTAGGATGAATACTAGTGCAAGACCGATTGCTCCTGCTACGATTGACTTATCGAAGGCATCATATCCGATTGATGCTGATTGTACTGATGATTCGATTTCCTGTAATGGAGTTGGAAGTGCACCGCCTCTGATTAGTGCAGCTAGGTTAGTAGCTTCTTCCTTTTCGAATCCACCAGGTCTTGTAATAACGCATGATGTGCCTGAAATTGGCTTATCGCATGTAGGTGCTGATACCACATCTTTATCTAGCATGATAACGATTGAGCTAGGATCCATCTTTGTTCCATCTTCATAAGACATAGTTGGTGTTACTGTTCTTGATGAAGCAGTGATAGTTCCCTTTTCAAACTTCTTTGCTCCTTGGTTGGAGAAGTCTAGTTCGATTAGGTATCCGCCATTATCTGAGTCCTTGTTGATGGATGCGTTCTTAACATCTGTACCTGTTAACACTTCTGTTCCATCTGAAAGTAGGAAAGTTAACTGTGCAGTTCTACCGATTTGTTCGATAGCTTCATCAGTATCTTCTACTCCTGGAAGTTCAACTCTGATACGCTTGTCCCCTTCAATTGTTACATTAGCTTCTGATAAACCCATTTGGTTAACTCTGTTTTCGATTACCGCCTGAGTCTGTTCCATTGTTGTCTTTAGCTCATCACCCTTTTCGTTGGTCTGTGCTTCCATTACAACGTAAACTCCGCCTTCAATATCTAGGCCTAATTTTAATTTGTCCTTTACGGAGTCCATGCTGCCGATGCCAAACACTGTAATGTACCATCCTACTAGAGTGATGACACAAATGATGATGGCTAAAATACGTTTTTTCATTGTACTCATTTGTCCTTTTTTCACCTCTTATTTATATAAATATTTATTCAGCCTATTATACCTCAATTCTATTCATTTTTCAAGGAAAATTAACATAAAAAAACCCCAGAATCTGGGGTTTTTGAAGGTAAGAAATAAATTATTCTTCTGAGTCGTCTGACTTCTTAAGTCTCTTAGGCATAGCTTTCTTTTCGTCATCAGGATCTTCAGCTAATTCGTCTTCCTTACGAGCCTTAGTAGCAGTAATTTCTGATACAGCCCATCTAGCCATTTCGATCTTAACTCTGTCAGCTCCAACTTGGATAACGAAAGTTTCATCTTTAGTCTTTACAACCTTACCGATGATACCACCAATAGTAACGATTTCATCGCCTACTGATAAGCTATTTCTCATTTCCTGAATTTTCTTTTCTTTCTTCTTTTGTGGTCTAATCATTAAGAAGTACATAGCCACAAATAATAAGACTAGCATTAAAATGCTACCTAAACTGCCTTGCATAATATTTCCTCCGTTTATTTTCATATTTGGCGATTGGTGCCGGTGGTGGGGTTCGAACCCACACCTTGTTGCCAAGACGGGATTTTGAATCCCGCGCGTCTGCCAGTTCCACCACACCGGCATTTGCACTATTTTAACATAAAATAGCTGGCCTTGCAATAAAAACTATTGCTCTAATATCTTCTTCTTAAACTGCCAAGTTTCAACACCTCTATAGATATTGCAGAAGTTTGGAAGTACTTCAAAATCCATGTCTGGAGAGCCTAGCAAGCACTTCTGCTTATAGCAAATGCAGTAGTATGGAAGTTCATCAATAAGCTTTTCCTTAAGCTTAGTAAACGTGTTGATGTTGTTATCCACAGAATTGCATTGGTTAAGCTGGTTGACTAAATCCAGTATCTCTTGGTTTTCGAAGTTTATATAGTTCTTGTCATCAAACAAGAAGGTTAACTTATCCTTTTCGTTGATGGAATATCCACCAAT
The DNA here is from genome assembly GCA_024403135.1 of Clostridia bacterium. GTDB lineage: Bacteria > Bacillota > Clostridia > Peptostreptococcales > Anaerovoracaceae > JAKSSK01. Next base: position 12,816 of record JAKSSK010000005.1, on the reverse strand, counting down.
TACAATATCGAAGTCTTTACTCTTAAGCGCAGATACATAGCTGTTAAATGGAAGTGCCTTAACTTCGTTTATAATCTGAAGTTCATCCAAGCAGTTAGATAGATAGTCTGCAACAAGTGCTCTATGAGCATCGTTCTTGTTGACTAGGATGGTAATTTTAATGTTGTTTCCATCAATATCGTTGATGTATCCATCTTTATCTGTATCTGTAAGGTTAAGCTTCTTTAAAAGCTTAATGCTCTTGTTATAGTTTCTCTTATAAACATTTCCTGTATTTTCAACACCTAAATAGTTAGGGAAATATACGCAGTCGTTAATCATAGCGGCCTTACCGTATGCCTTGCTAACAAGTTCATTTATATCCATTGAGTAAGCTATCGCCTGCCTCATTTCCTTGTTTGCTAATGCTTTGTTTTTATAGTTAAAGCCAATATATTCAAAGCTGTTTGATGGAATGAACTTCATTGTAACATCGTTGTTTACTGAAGTCTTATTGCTGATCATAGCAGTAACTTCATAGCTAGTAAGAAGGTTTTCAACAACTGTTGACTTAGGAAATATCTGGAATGTAAGGGTGTTTTCTCCCTTAAGTACGATTCCCTTCATTTCATCCACCATTGAAACCTTGTAACTTCCTGTACCGTTAGGTTTCTTTAGGCCAGGGAAGCTTTCACCGCTGTTTAAGATTGGGAAAGTAAGATGGTCTAAACTTGCGTCTGCAGGATCCTTGAAAATTACTTTCAGGGTATTGTTTCCAGTGGTCTGAATATCTTCTATTGCAGCGGCACAGTCATAGTATGGACCTTCCTTCCCTACTTCCATGATGTACTGGAATGTGTACCTAACATCTTCTGCATCTAGGCTTTGTCCCTTGTGGAACTTGGCTTTGTTTAAGGTGATGGTAACAGTACCTTCATTAGCATTGCACTGATAATCCTTTACCAGGTCCTCAACTAGACAAAGGTTTTCGTCATAGGTAAACAAGCTGCTAAATACCAGCTTATCTATGTAGTATGTATCCTTATCCTGTGATGCTATAGGGTCTAAGGTCTTAATATTTGAAATAGCAAATCTTTGATCCGATACATTCTCGTAGGAGAACTTATCTTTAGTAACTATACTGTCCTTACCCTGAAGTATCAATACTACGGATACGATGCATAGAATTGCTACTATAGCTACTATGATTGAAACAATATTCTCTTTTACAAAGGCATATAGCCTCTTAATCCTGTTAGACATTTAATATTTCCTCAATCTTTTTACAAAGATCTTCTAAAGAGCCACCGTTATCTATTACATAGTCTGCTCTAGCGATCTTTTCTTCTTCACTCATCTGGTTATCTATCCTTGCAAGTATCTCTTCCTTAGACATGTTATCTCTAGCCATAACCCTTGAAATTCTAAGTTCTAAAGGTGCTGTAACAAGGATTGTAAAGTCGCAAACTTCATCCATATTGGTCTCAAAAAGAAGTGGAGCATCAAGGACCATCTTATCTCCTTTTTTTAGTTCTTCCTTGACTATCCTAATTACCTCTGTGGTAACTATACTTTCTAAGACAGCCTTCTTCTTGCTATCGCTGAATACAAGTTTTGCAAGTTCTTTTCTGTCAATAGCAGCAGGACCAAAAGCATCAACTAACCTATCCATTAAAGGAGTGCCCTTAGCTGTAATAGCTCTAGAAATTTCATCTGCGTCAATAACCACATATTCATTTTTCTTAAGGTAGTTAGATACTGTGCTCTTTCCAGAGCCAATTCCACCTGTAAGTCCAATTATCATTTTAGTTCATACCAGCTATGGCCTACGTTAGGTTCGCAAAGTAGCGGAACTAATAGGTCAAAAGCGTTCATCATTTCTTCAACCAATATCTCTTTAGCTTTATCACAATCTTTCCTTGATGATTCAAGTATCAGTTCATCGTGAACCTGAAGAATAAGCTTAGCATCAATATCTTCTTTCTTTAGTCTTTCATATACCTTGATCATGGCAATCTTGATAATATCTGCGGCAGTACCTTGAATTGGGCTATTCATAGCTAGCCTTTCTCCAAGCTGTCTAACCATGAAGTTGGAAGACTTAATCTCGTTTACATATCTCTTTCTACCAAGTGCTGTTAAGGTGTATCCCAGTTCCTTTGCGTTTTCCTTTTGTAAATCCATGAACTGTTTAACCCCTTCATACTTGGTGAAGTAGTCGTTAATATATTTTTCGGCTTCCTTTCTAGTGATGGAAAGCTCGCTAGATAGTCCGAAGCTACTCATTCCATAGATCACACCAAAGTTTACAGCCTTAGCGCTTCTTCTCTGCTCGGGAGTAATCTGGTCGAAAGGAATTCCAAGTACCTTTGATGCAGTCGTTCTATGAATGTCCTCACCATTTAAAAATGCATCCATAAGTTCATGATCCTGGGATAGATGGGCAAGCACTCTAAGTTCAATCTGCGAGTAGTCAGCACCGATTAAAACTTTATCCCCAGATGCAATATATGCCTTTCTAAGCTCTCTACCCAGTTCTTCCCTTACTGGAATGTTCTGTAGGTTTGGCTCTGTGCAGCTAATTCTACCAGTAGCTGTAACAGTCTGCTGAAAATGTGCGTGAACCTTATCCCCTACTAAAAGTGGCTTTAAACCTTCAACATAGGTGCTGTTAAGCTTAGATACAGTCCTGTAGTTTAGGATATATTTAACTATCTCATAGTCATCCTTTAGCTTATCTAAGATTTCAGCACTTGTGGAATATCCAGTCTTAGTCTTCTTTCCTGCAGGAAGATTTAACTTACCAAACAGTATATCTCCCAGCTGCTTAGGTGAATTGATGTTAAACTGTTCATCAGCTAAGGAATATATCTTTTCTTCTAATGAGGATATTTCCTGCTTAAAATATGTGCCTAGGCTATCCAGTATGTCTAAATCTACTGTAATACCCTCTTTTTCCATGGATGCTAAAACTTCAATAAGTGGAAGTTCGCACTTTCCCATTACTTCCTTAAGGTTTTCCTTTTCAATCTTAGCTTCAAGCTCATCTTTTAAAGCGTAAAGAGCATTGAAGTATCTCTTTAGATAGTCCTCATAGAATAGTGAAATCTGCTCTTCCTCAAAGAAGTCGTAGCTAGACTTTGTAGGATTTAGTAAGTATAAGGCTATCTTAGTATCGAAGGATGTGTTAAAGGATTCCACGCCGTAAAACATCATGCTGTAATAGAATTCTTTTAAATCGTGGCCAATATACCTTAATTCTAGTTCCTTTAATCTACCAAAATCTTCATATACATAAATAATATTATTGTCAAATGCCAGTGCTACTGCGCTTAAGCTTGGTTTTCCTCTGTGATTATTATCTGTAAAGGCCTTAACATAGACCTCTTTACCCTTGAAAATGCTTAGATCATCTGTAAAGTTAAATTCTATCTCCTTTACTTCCTTCTTTAGATCTAATTTCTTTAAAAAGCTGTTAAATTCAAGCTTTTCGTATATCTGGGCCAGCTTTTCTACATTGTCTGGCTTCTTTTTAAGCTCTTCCAATGTGAATTCTATTGGAGTATTAACGTTGATAGTTGCTAGTTTCTTGCTTAGCATTGCTAGCTGCAGGTTTTCCTCAACTTTAGTCCTAAGCTTTTCGTTAGTAATTTCGCTGTAATTAGCAACTAAGTTCTCAACTGAGCCAAACAGCTCAAGCAGCTTTATACCAGTCTTTTCCCCTACTCCAGGAATTCCAGGAATGTTGTCTGAAGTATCTCCCATCAGTCCCTTTAAATCTATGAACTGAGTAGGAGTAAGTGAATATCTATCTAGCATTGCAGCTTTATCGTAAATGTCGAAGTCTGTAATGCCTCTCTTAGTTATGATAATCTTTGTAACATCTGTGGCAAGCTGAAGTGCATCCTTATCTCCAGTGATGATGTATGGTTCAAGGCCACCTTCTTCAGAGACTCTTGCAACAGTTCCGATGATATCGTCGGCCTCATAGCCATCCATCTCAAGGGTAGCAATGTTCATGGCATGCAAAATATCCTTTAGAATAGGCATTTCCATTGCAAGTTCAGGAGGCATCTTCTTCCTTCCTGCCTTGTACTGGTCGTATGCTAAATGTCTAAAGGTTGGCGCTTTCCTATCGAAGGCTACGGCAACGTACTCAGGCTCATAATCTGTCATCACCTTGGATAACATGTTTAAAAAGCCGAATATGCCTTGTGTATATATGCCTTCCTTGGTAATCATGGGCCTTTGCATTGCAAAGTAAGCCCTGTTTATTAAGCTGTTACCATCAATTATTACTATCTTTTCCATAGCAGTACCAATAAGCCATGCCTACAAGGATGGCTCCTCCAATAATATTGCCAATAGTTACAGGAAGTAGGTTGCCTAATAAATACTGGCCCCAGGTTACATCTGCTCCTGCAAATATTCCTGCAGGAATGTAGTACATATTTGCTACGCTGTGTTCAAAGCCGGATACAACGAACAGCATGATTGGAAAGAACATTCCAAATATCTTTCCGATGGTTGAATCTGCTCCGAATGCTATCCAAACTGCAAGGCAAACCAGGAAGTTACAGAACATTCCAAGTATGACAGCCTGGATGAAGGATAGATTAGCCTTTGTAGTTGCAATCTTCACAGTAACCAGGGCAACAGAGTCGGTGTTAAACATTCCTGATTGGCTCATTAAAAATGCGACAATTAAAGCCCCAAGAAAGTTGAATAGGTAAACTATCAGCCAGTTTCTAAGCATGGCCTTGCCCTTAATTTTGCCCTTTAGAAGGGATGTTATCATAAGGCAGTTACCTGTAAAAAGTTCTCCTCCTGCTAGTACCACAAGCATTAGTCCAACTGTAAACACAAAGCCTGTTACAAGCTTTCCTAGTCCAAATGTATCTGGATTCAAAAGTAGGTTTGAACCTGCCACGTTTGCTCCTACTGCAGCAAGGGCTATAAATGCACCTGCAAGCAGTCCTAAAACAGCAAGTTTACCAAATTCTTTACCTGCTTTTGAAACACCTACGTCTATTGATTTTACTAATATTTCCTCTGGTTTCATTATATACTATCTTTCTTTAATAGTCATCAATGTTTCTCTTGCTATCATCAGTTCTTCATTGGTTGGAATTACCATGATTTTAATAGGTGAATCATCTGTTGAAATAATCATCTCTTTACCCATCACCTGATTCTTTTCTAGGTCTATCTTAACTCCTAGGTTGGATAAACCTTGACAAACCCTTCTTCTTACGTCAGGTCTGTTTTCCCCTATGCCTCCGGTGAATACGATGGCGTCTGCTCCGTTTATCTCTGCAAGGTATCTACCGATGTATGACTTAACCCTGTAGCAGAACATATCTATGGCAAGTTTTGCCCTTTCGTTACCTTCAGCTGACGCCTTATCTAGGTCTCTAAAATCTCCAGATACTCCGCTAATTCCAAGTAGTCCGGACTGTTTATTTAGAACCTTGTTCATTTCATCAATGGATAGGCCTTCCTTTTCCATGATGTATGTAACTATACTTGGATCAAAGTCTCCTGTTCTAGTTCCCATCATCACTCCCTCAAGTGGAGTAAATCCTGTTGAAGTGTCGTAGCTCTTACCCTTCATAAATGCACAGGCAGTGCTACCTCCTCCTAGATGGCTCATAACTAGATTAGTATCTTCTGGCTTCTTTCCTAGTATTTCGCATGCTCTCTTTGATACGTATGAATAGCTAATTCCGTGAAATCCGTATCTTCTCACTCCATACTTTTCGTAGTATTCATAAGGAAGAGCGTACATATATACCTCTTTAGGGATTGTCTGGTGAAAGGCTGAGTCAAATACTCCTACCTGCGGAATATCTCCCATTAGCTCTTCACAGGCTTTAATTCCTAATATGTTTGCTGGATTATGTAGTGGTGCAAGGTCTGAACATTCAATTAGTGCATCCACAACATCATCAGTGATCGTTACTGATCCATTATATTTTTCTCCTGCGTGAACTACTCTATGGCCGCAGGCGTCTATTTCGTGTATATCCTTAACTACTCCCACCTTTTCTGAAGTGATGGTCTCTATCATTAGATTTATTGCATCAAGGTGGTTCTTTAGTTCCTTTTCCACTCTAAAAGCCTGGCCATCCTTTTTGTGCACTAAGTTAGAACCTTCTACTCCTATTCTTTCGATGGTTCCCTTGCACATCATGTGTTCGTCATTCATGTCTATCACTTGATATTTAAGTGATGAGCTGCCACAGTTAATTACTAATATCTTCATTTTTCCTCCGAACAATAAGAAATCCCAAGTAAGCCGTTGGAACGATAATTGACGCCTATCTTTCGATAGGTGGGTTTCTTGATCCGTCTTCTGAAGTCCACTCTATGGAGGCATTTCATCCGATGGGATGCGCTGAATCCCTTTAATATGTTGTAGGTTCAATTACAAGTTCCTGACGAGAGTCTCAGGATTTATTACCACATATATTAAAAGGGCGAATACCCGCCCTTTCTACCTATTCTTCATATAAATCGATTGCACAGTTAGTGTGAACCTTTTGAACGTCGTCGTTATCCTCTAATACGTCAATTAGCTTTCTTAACTTTGTGATGTCGTGTTCACCAGGTGTAGCTTCCATTGATGGAACGAAGTTTACATCTGATTCTAGAGGTTCATAACCTGCTTCTACGATTGCAGTATGTACATCTGTATGTGATGCTGGATCTGTGTAGATTTCGAAGCAATCTTCTTCTGTTACGAAATCGTCTGCGCCAGCTTCAAGAGCAGTTTCCATTAGTGAATCTTCATCGACTTCATCAGTCTTTTCAATTACAATAACGCCCTTTCTTGAGAACATATATGATACACAACCAGGTGTTCCTAGGTTGCCACCGTGCTTATCGAATGCTGATCTAACTGATGCAGTAGTTCTGTTTGTATTATCTGTAAGTGCTTCAACGATAATAGCTACTCCACCTGGACCGTAACCTTCGTATGATTGTTCAACGTATGATTCGCCTTCAAGTTCGCCAGTACCTTTTTTGATGGCTCTTTGAATCTTATCATTTGGCATTGAGATTGCTCTAGCCTTATCGATTGCTAGTCTAAGTGATGAGTTGTATTCAGGATTTCCACCTGCCTTTGCTGCAACGATAATTGCTCTAGCATATTTTGTAAACATTGCGGCTCTCTTTGAGTCTTGAGCTGCCTTTCTTCCTGCGATTGTACCGTGTCTACCCATGAGACACCTCCTTGTCCATATATTTTAATAAATTAATTAATTATTTAACTATGTTAGTATACACTAAATAGATATACAATTCAAGGTTTTTAAGATATAATATTGGCATGAAAAGTAATATTAAAAAGAGAACATATAAAGCAATATATAGGCTGCTAGATAGAGTTAATCCTGTACCATACGACTGTGGCACACTATGCAACTGTCTATGCTGCATAGACGAAGGCTTTGATGAGGAAATGGGTATCTACCTTCTTCCTGGTGAGGAAAAGATACATAACAAAAAAGATCCTTGGCTAAGCTGGACCCAGGAACTTGCTGAGGACTACGATTTTCCAGACTCATGGTTTGGTAAGATATATTTCGTAAAGTGTACTAACCCGCCAAACTGCCCTAGAGAAAAGAGGCCAATTCAGTGCAGGACCTTTCCTCTTGCGCCCCACATAAAGGATGGTGAGTTAATTCTAATAGAGACAATAGATGAGCTTCCTTATGAATGCCCGCTGATCCATGAAGAACTTGATCCAAAATTCATAAAGGCTACATACACCGTATGGAAGCATCTAATCCGTGATGAGAGAATCTACGACCTAGTAAAGATGGATTCTGATGAAAGAGAAGAATATATACACATTTATCCATAAAAAAGCTCCCATATGGGAGCTTTTATCTATTTCTTCTTCAAAGTTTTAACTTTTGACCAAGGTCCTACTACATCTACTTCTCCAGCAGCATATACGGCTCTAACCTTAACCTTTACAGTACCTTTAGCCTTAAATGTCTTTGAAAGCTTCTTAGCAGAAACTGTCTTCCACTTACCCTTACCTATCTTGTATCTTACTTCGTAAGTTTGAGCGCCTGAAACCTTCTTATACTTAACTGTTACCTTACCATCTTTTCTAGTTACAGATTTAACCTTAACCTTTCCAAGTGTTGGTTGTGCAAACAGTTCTTCTGCATAGTACTTAGTATCTCCAAGCTTTAGATAAGGCTTAACGTTGTATTCATTAGCTAACTGCTGAACTGAAGTTGCTATTAATCCTTGAGCTTCTTCAACATCTTCTACTAATTCTCCATCTGCATAGATTTCAAATCCATTAGCGTATTCATAGCAGTCCCATTCAAGCATTACGTATTCATCCTTAATAATTGCCTTAAGGTCTGAATAATCCTTGCTTAAAAGCATTTGTGCTAGGTCCTTAACAGCTGAATCGCTATCGTCCCATACTGAAGGATCGTATGGAACTACATAAAGCTTCATATTCCTACTTACCTTGTAATCCCAGCCTACTTCTCTAGTGCATTCTGCATCAAAGTAGCAAGTACCATCAATAAAAGATAAATCTAGGTATTCACCCTTTTCAACTACCATAGGATCAATATCTTCACCGCCTAGTGATACGAATGTTACGATGTACTTCTTATCCACTGTCTGGAGAACTACAAGCTTCTTTTCAACTTCCTGGATAATGTAATCCACCATTTCAGGTTGTCTAGCAATAGCTTCAAAAGCAGCTACACCAATGTTTTCAATACCTGCAGCAGACTTACCAGTCTTTAGAGTAACAGCAGTTGCTAGTTCATCGAATAGTTTAAGAGCATCATTTGCCTTCTCAGGTCGTTTTGAAATCATATCTGCACAAGCCATACCCATGTCAGCTATTGCATAGGACTTCCAGCCATCTACTTGAAGACCTAGTGCTAGTAGTCCTCTATCTGCTAAATCTAATAGGTGATCAATAGTCTCTGGTTGCTTAGAACCATAAAATGCAACTCTAGTAGCAAAATCGCTCATTGCATTTATATTGGATTCTCCAAACTGTAGAAGTATTGCGTCTACTGCCTTTTTAACGATCTTATTAACGTCATTAGCTACTTCTGGCTGTACTGCGATTGCACAAAGTGCACCAGCAGCCTCTTCATCAAAGTATGGATTCTCATCTGATTCGATATATTGACCAGCTAAATAACCAATAGCTGAAGCCTTATCTTCTGAAGTTGCAAGGGCAATGCCTACTAACATGGTGTCAACTGCTTTCCTTAAACCTTTGTATGCTTCTGGTTGATGAGCAATACATAAAAGATAAGTCTCTCCTAAGTATCCAATAGCTAGAGCCTGTCCATCGTTTTCAGATAAAGCGATGGCATCGATTAGTCTATTTGCTTCTTTTAAAAGAACATCTTTTTCTTCAGGCTGTCTTGCCATGGCCTTTAGAGCTGCAGCCATAACTGCTCCTGCCTGTGTATTTTCAACTTCTGTATCAAGAGTTGCTGCTTGCAGAGCACCTTCTAGAAATTCAGTGTAATCCACCTTATTATCTGCGAAGGAGCTTACAGGCATCATTGTAAATACCAAAGCAAGAGATAAAACCAGTGTTAAAACTTTCTTTTTCATAGTTATCCTCCTTAAATATTTCTTACCTAGAGTATATTCAACCATTTTGTTTTTTACAAGAAAAAAGAGTCCAAATTGGACTCTCAGTTCACATATATTACAATACCTTGATTTCTTTATTGTATAGCTTCTTTAGCATGATAAAGCTGTAAACAAGGCCAATAGCCTCAGCACATGGGAATGACCACCATGAGAATGCTACTCCGCCAATCTTTGCGAATAGATAAGCTAGAGGTAAGATACCAACTAACTGTCTTAATACTGAGCAGATCAGTGAGTAAAGGCCGTGGCCTGTAGCCTGGAATACACATCCGTTCATGATACCAAAAGCTGCAGGTATGAAGTTTATTGAGATAATTCTAAGTGCTGGAACACCAATAAGTAGCATGTTAGCTGATGCATCGAATATTCCAAGTAGTGTTGCAGGAATAGCCTGGAAAAGCACTACGCATAGGGCCATGATGCATACTGCAATCATAAGTGCAGTCTTATATGCTTCTATCATCCTCTTCTTGTTCTTTGCTCCATAGTTAAAGCCAATTAGAGGCATTGCACCTTGGTTAAGACCAAATACTGGCATGAATGCAAATGACTGAAGCTTAAAGTATACACCTAATACTGCAACTGCTGTAGTTGAGTACTGAACAAGGATAGCGTTATAGAAGACTGTCATTACCGATGCAATTGACTGCATGATAATCGATGGAAGTCCTACTACGTATATTCCCTTAACTATTCTCCAGTCAAGCTTAAAGCCGTGAAAGTGAATGTTTACTAGGTGTTCACCCTTAAGCAGGATTACTGTACCTACGAATAGTGAGCATAGCTGTGCAAATACTGTTGCAATTGCTGCCCCTGCAACTCCCATAGCAGGAATACCAAATAGTCCAAAGATTAAAATTGGGTCAAGTGCGATGTTTACAAATGCACCAGTAAGAGCGCACCACATTGGTGCCTTCATATTTCCTGTTGCCTGAAGAATCTTTTCAATGATTATCTCAACATTAGTAAAGAATGATCCAATGAAGATTATCCTTAGGTATACGCAGGCCTGTGTATATATCTCTGTGCCAGGATCTGCATACTGAGATACGAATAGCTCAGGTACGAATATGCCTGCTGCAAGGAATATAAGATAGTTTAATATTCCAATGAATATTCCTGTAGTTGCAGCCTTATCTGCATCACCCTGCTTCTTTGCACCTAGTAGTCTAGCTATATATGAGTTAACACCTACTCCAGAACCTACTGCCATAGCGATAATTAGCATCTGCAATGGATGAACTATGGATACTGCTGTTAGTGCATCTTCAGATATTCTAGATACGAACAGACTGTCCACAATATTGTAAAGGGCGCCTATGCTCATGGATAAAATAGCTGGCCATGACATTTCAATAAGCAGCTGTTTTATTGGAGCTACGCCCATCTTGTTTTCAACTGTATTTGGTCTATCTTTATCCATTTTCTTCTCCTTAACGAACAAAGAAGTATTATACTCCCCTCCTTTTCTTTTTTCAACAGGTATGTTAGAATACCCTCATGAAAAACAGAAAAGAAGAGATAAATTCAAGAAGAATATTCGGAATAATATCCCACCCAGATGCTGGTAAGACTACCTTAACTGAGAAGCTGCTTCTACACGGAGGTGCCATTAGAGAAGCAGGAAGCGTAAAAGCTAGAAGAAACTCAAAGTTTGCCACATCAGACTGGATGGAGATTGAAAAACAGAGAGGAATTTCCGTCACTTCCTCAGTAATGCAGTTTGAATACGACAATAAGAGAATATCCATCATGGATACTCCAGGACATAACGACTTCGGTGAGGATACATACAGAATCCTAACTTCAGTAGATAGCGCAGTTATGGTTATCGATGGTGCTAAGGGTATTGAAACACAGACTAAGAAGCTGTTTAAGGTTTGCTCTATGAGAGGAATCCCTATCTTCACCTTCATAAACAAGCTAGATCGAGAAGCTAAGGATCCATTTGATCTAGTTCAGGAACTAGAAGACGTGCTTGGACTACCTTCTACTCCAGTAACCTGGCCTATTGGCTCTGGACTTAACTTCCAGGGAATATATGACCTATTAAAGAACGAGGTTCACCTTTACAAAGCTGGTCAGGAGACTGAAACCATAAAACTAGATGAAGATGGCGTATTCTCCCCTATCCTTGAAGAAAAGCTGGCAGGATATAATCTTCAGAATCTAAGGGATGAAGTAGAACTTCTTCAAGGTGCTGGAAATGAGTTCGATAAAGCTCTTGTAGATACAGGTAAGTTATCTCCTGTTTTCTTTGGTTCTGCTCTAGCAGACTTTGGTGTAATTCCATTCCTAGAGCACTTCCTAGATATGTCACCTGCTCCAGGTAAGAGAAAGACTACCGATGGATATGTTGACCCTATGGATGAAGAATTTTCAGGTTTCATCTTCAAGATACAGGCAAATATGAACCCGGCGCATAGAGATAGACTGGCATTCTTTAGAATTTGTTCAGGAACCTTCACAAGAGGCATGGATGTTACCCTTTCTAGAACGGGTAAAACAATGCGTTTAAGCCAGGCAACTGAGTTAATGGCCAATGATAGGGAAAACGTAGAAACGGCCATTGCAGGGGATATTATTGGCATCTACGACACCGGTAACTACCAGATTGGAGATACACTTCACGTTTCAAAGGAACCGCTATTCTTTGAACCGCTGCCTACCTTCCCACCTGAGCTATTCTGCCTTGTAACTCCAAAGGATACCATGAAGGCAAAGCACTTCCAAAAGGGAGTTGATCAGCTGGCACAGGAAGGTGCAATACAGGTTTACAGAAATGAGTACAACGAGGTTGTAATTGGTGCTGTAGGACAGCTTCAATTCGAGGTATTTGAATACAGACTGAAGAACGAATACAACGCTGAAGTTAGAATGGATCATCTAGACTACTCGGTGGCTAGATGGGTTACAAACGACTTAGAGGATGTAAAGAAAGTGCTAGATACAAGAACTATGCTGGTATTCGACCACTTCCAAAGACCTATCATCCTCTTTGCAAACGATTTCACACTTACATACTTCAAGGAAAAGCATCCAGAGATTAACCTGGTAGAAGCTTTAGATTTGACAGAATAAAGAAAGGACATGCATTGCATGTCCTATTTCTTTCATGTATTGGGCAAGTCTATAAGCCGGGTTCTGTATTAGACAATCATCTATCTCGACTTA
>JAKSSK010000049.1 GCA_024403135.1 Clostridia bacterium | reverse complement strand
TCATTGCAACCAGCATACCATCGAAGTAGTAGCTGTTTGAACATGAAGCTGTCATGTGTCCTTCGAAACCGTATACAAGGAACATACCTACTAGTCCGCAGATAGCTCCTGAAATTACCATTGATAAGATTCCTAGGTTGTCTGCCTTTAGACCTGCAAACTTAGCAAATCTAGGGTTTTCACCTACGATCTTGATTTGTAATCCAGTAGTAGTCTTCTTTAATAGATACCAGATCAAGAAAGCAACGATAGCACCATATAGGAATGATACTGACATGTTTGATGATGCGATGATCTTTGCGAATCTAAAGTTTGCTGGTAAGTAGTCAGTACCTGTAGTGATACTCTTTAGTGGTGAGTTCCAAGGTCCGTTTACTAACCAAGTACAAATCTTAATTGCTACTGTGTTAAGCATGATAGTAGTGATAACTTCATCTACTCCCATCTTAATCTTTAATACTGCTGGGATGTATGCATAGAAGCCACCAGCAACGATTGCGCTTAGGATTGCGATTACAATTACGATAACTGAAGGAAGATTGCATAGCCATAATCCCATCATAGTTGATATAAGGGCACCCATGAACAGTTGTCCTTCACCACCTACGTTGAATAGACCGCCCTTAGCACCGATTGCAGTTGCAAGTCCAAGTAAGCAAAGTGTCATTGACTTATCTAATGTATTACCAAGGCATCTTGGTGAACCAAGAGCACCCTTGATCATAGCGTAGTATCCGTTTAATGGATTGTATCCTGATACTGCCATCAGGATTCCGCCTATTATCAAAGCGATAAGGATACATCCGATTAGAGTAAGCACATAGTTTTGATTCTTTTGCCATAAGGCTTTAATTCTTTCCATTATGCTTCACTCCCTTCTTTATCTCGGTGACCAGTCATGTAGTATGAAATATCCATCTTGGAGATTTCTCCTGCCTTGAATTCGCCTGTTACTTCACCTTCATAGATAGTGATGATTCTATCGGATAGTCTGAATACTTCGTCTAGGTCGGCAGAAACTAATAAGATAGCTGCCCCTTGATTTCTCTTTTCAATGATTACCTTATGTATGAACTCGATAGCTCCTACGTCAACGCCTCTTGTAGGTTGGGCGATGATAAGTACATTTGAATCATATGAGAATTCTCTGGCGATAACTACCTTCTGCATGTTACCACCTGAAAGTGAACCTACCTCGATGTCTACTCCAGCACCACGCATGTCGAACTTTTCAAACAGTTCGTTAGCGTATCCTCTGATAGCCTTATCCTTAAGTTGGATTCCCTTGATTGAGTATTCTGGGTCCTTTTCCTTACCGATAATTAGGTTATCGATAATGGATGAAGGAAGTGCTACACCAGTAGTCATTCTGTCTTCTGGTACGTGGGATAGTCCTCTAGCTCTGATCTCTCCTGCTGAAAGTGGAGCGATGTCTTCACCGTTAACTAGGACTGAACCCTTTTCAATATGTCTTAGGCCTGTAATGGCTTCAAGCAATTCGCTTTGGCCGTTACCTTCGATAGCAGCAATACCTAGTACTTCACCTGCTCTAACCTGCATGTTGATACCGTTTACTGCAAGAAGACCTCTGTTGTCTGTAACGTATAGATCCTTAGTTTCAAGCTTTACTTCGCCTGGAGTACCAGTCTTTTCGATAGTGTCGAATAGAACTTCTCTACCTACCATCATTGAAGCTAGGATTCTTTCGTTTACATCCTTAGTGTTTTCTACACCTACAAGCTTACCTTGTCTCATTACTCCTACTCTATCTGAGATAGCCATAACTTCGTAAAGTTTGTGAGTGATGATGATTACTGTCATATCCTTTTCCTTTACGATTCTACGGATAACGTCGAATAGTTCTTCTGTCTCTTGTGGTGTAAGTACAGCAGTTGGTTCGTCAAGAATCAAGATGTCTGCACCTCTGTATAAAGTTTTTAATATTTCTACACGCTGTT
>JAKSSK010000048.1 GCA_024403135.1 Clostridia bacterium | reverse complement strand
CTTGTCTCTGTTTGTGCTTTGGATTTTCACAGATAACCATTACTTTTCCATTTCTCTTGATAACCTTGCACTTTTCACAGATTGGTTTTACGGAAGCTCTAACTTTCATGATTTTTTCCTCCTAATCTGCTAACTATTTGTCTCTCCATACAATTCTACCCTTTGTCAGGTCGTAAGGTGAAAGTTCAACCTTTACCTTATCTCCTGGGAGTATCCTTATATAGTTCATTCTAATTTTTCCTGAAATGTGTGCTAGCACTTCGAAACCGTTTTCAAGTTGAACTTTGAAAACCGCATTTGGTTGAGCATCAACTACAGTTCCTAATGCTTCGATGACGTCTTTTTTCGCCATATTTTACATCTCCTATCTTTCTACTAGGGTAAGCAATTCAGGCTCACCATCAGTTATAACAACAGTGTTTTCATAATGAGCAGCCCATCCTCCATCTACTGTAACCGCTGTCCAATCATCAAGTAGAACGTCTATCTCGTATGAGCCTTCACAAATCATTGGCTCAATAGCAAGGGTCATTCCCTTTTGAAGTCTTGGACCTTTTCCAGGTTTACCGTAGTTTGGAATTTGTGGGTCCTCATGCATTTCTTTACCGATTCCATGTCCCACGAAATCTCTTATTACTCCGAAGCCTTCTCCTTCAACCTTGGTCTGAATTGCGTTTGAAATATCCGATAGTCTATTTCCAACCTTGCACTTCTCAAGGCCTTTGAAAAAGCTTTCCTTCGCAGTGTCGATAAGGTGCTGAGCTTCATCTGAGATCTTGCCTACGCCGTATGTTCTACAGGCGTCTGCCATATATCCCTTGTTCTCAACAACTATGTCTACAGATACGATGTCGCCTTCCCTTAGGATGCGCTTCTTATCAGGAATTCCGTGAACCACTTCCTCGTTTACAGAAGTACATGCGCTTGCTGGATATCCACAGTAACCTTTCTCTGCAGCAATCATTTGATTGTTTTTGCAGATGGTCTCAACATAGTTATCTATGTCCTTTGTGGAAATGCCAGGTTTGATGATTTCTTCAAGTCCCTTGAAGATGCTATCTAGCACCCTTCCAGCTTGACGCATTAATTCAATTTCCTGTTCTGATTTGATGACAATCATTGCCTATTCTCCTAAAGCGCTTACGATATCAGCAAATACTTTGTCAAGTTCTTGGTCACCGTTAACGTTTACGATGTTTCCAGCCTTTTCATAGTACTGGATAAGTGGCATTGTTTGCTTTTCATATACGTCGATTCTGTTTTCAACAGTCTCTAGTGTATCGTCTGCTCTTTGAATTAGCTTGCCGCCGCATTCATCGCAGACACCTTCAACCTTAGGTTGAAGATTTACGATGTGGAAACCTGCTCCACACTTTTCGCAAACTCTTCTGCCTGTTAATCTTGTGATCAACGCTTCCTTTTCTACTGCAACGTTAATTGCGTAGTCAAGTTTTGAGCCATGAGCTTGTAAGAACTTATCTAGTTCTTCAGCTTGATGAACTGTTCTTGGGAAACCATCAAGAAGGTATCCATCTTTACAGTCATCTTCAAGAAGTCTTGAAGTAGCGATTTCTATTACTAGATCATCTGGTACTAGTTCGCCCTTGTTCATGTATTCTTGAGCACGTTTGCCTAGCTCAGTTCCTTCCTTGATATTCTTTCTGAAGATGTCTCCGGTTGAAATGTGAGGAACACTGTACTTTTCAACAAGTTTTGCTGCTTGTGTGCCTTTGCCTGCTCCTGGAGGTCCTAATAATATTGCTCTAAGCATTTTCTTCCTCCTATTTTAGGAAACCTTGATAATTTCTCATTATCATCTGGCTTTCTAACTGTTTCATAGTATCTAGTGCTACGCCGACTACGATAAGTAGTGATGTACCACCAAATCTAATATCTAGTGTAGTTAATAGTTGTACGATTGTTGGTAATGTTGCAACTGCTGCAAGGAATATTCCGCTTACTAAGCATACTCTTGACATAACCTTGTTCAGGTATTCTACAGTTGCCTTTCCTGGTCTGATACCAGGAATGAAACCACCATTTGCCTTCATGTTGCTTGCTACTTCTAACGGATTGAAAGTAATTGATG
>JAKSSK010000047.1 GCA_024403135.1 Clostridia bacterium | reverse complement strand
GAGGCGGAAGAGTTAAAGACCTTCCAGGTGTAAGATATCACATCATTAGAGGAACACTAGATACTGCTGGTGTTGGTGACAGACTACAAGCTCGTTCAAAATACGGCGCAAAGAGACCTAAAAAGAAATAATTAGGTTATGGGTAAAGTGCTCTTTTTTTCATATAGATCTTGAGCACTGACGGCATAGAAGATGTCGAGTACCCCGTTAGCAAGACTCCTTAACCAAAATTGCAGGTATAGGGAGAGTAATCCTTTTAAGGGTGAAGTAAGTGCAATTATATAAGTTATTGTGCAAATAATCCTGAACTAGATAAGACAGAATCAGGAATATTAAGCGAGGAGGGAAGGAAAGTGCCAAGAAAAGGTAACGTACCAAAGAGAGAAGTACTTCCAGATCCAGTATACGGAAGCGTAGTAGTAGCTAAGCTTATCAACAGCATTATGTTAGATGGTAAGAAGGGTACTGCTCAAGCTATCGTTTACGGAGCATTCGACAAAGTCAAGGAAATGACTGGCGAAGAACCTTTGGAAGTTTTTGAAAAGGCAATGAACAACATCATGCCTGTTCTAGAAGTTAAAGCTAGAAGAATTGGTGGTGCAAACTACCAAGTTCCTATTGAAGTTAGACCAGAAAGAAGACAGACTTTAGGTTTAAGATGGCTTACAAAGTACACTAGACTTAGAGGCGAAAGAACTATGGCTGAAAGACTTGCTAAGGAACTAGTTGATGCAGCTAACAACACTGGCGCATCAGTAAAGAAGAAAGAAGATACTCATAAGATGGCTGAAGCTAACAAGGCATTTGCTCACTTCAGATGGTAATCTATATGAGTTTGAAATTAGAAAAGTAGGAAGGAGGATTATAGATGGGTAGACAATTTACTCTAGAAAACACTAGAAATATCGGAATCATGGCTCACATCGATGCCGGTAAGACTACTACAACTGAAAGAATCTTATTCTATACAGGTAGAACACATAAGTTAGGCGAAACTCATGAAGGCGCTGCAACTATGGACTGGATGGAACAAGAACAAGAACGTGGAATCACTATAACCTCTGCAGCTACAACAGCACAATGGAAAAATACAAGAATTAACATTATCGATACTCCGGGACACGTAGACTTTACTGTAGAAGTAGAAAGATCTCTTAGAGTTCTTGACGGTGCAGTAACAGTACTATGCGCAAAAGGTGGTGTAGAACCACAGTCAGAAACTGTTTGGAGACAAGCAGAGAAGTATGGAGTTCCTAGAATGATTTTCGTCAACAAGATGGATATCATGGGCGCAGATTTCTTTAGAGTTGTCCAAATGGTTAAGGACAGACTAAAGGCTAACGCTGTACCAGTTCAATTACCAATTGGTGCTGAAGATAGTTTTGTAGGAATTATCGATTTAGTAGAAATGAATGCAGAGATTTACAAGGACCAGCTAGGTAAGGAATTTGAAACTGTTGAAATTCCTGCAGATATGATGGAACTTGCAAAGGAATGGAGAGGTAAGTTAATCGAATCAGTTGCTGAAACTGATGAAGATTTAATGATGAAGTATCTTGAAGGAGAAGACTTAACTGTAGAGGAAATCAAGACTGTAATTAGAAAGCAAACTATTGCAGGCGAAATGATTCCTGTACTATGCGGATCTGCTTACAGAAACAAGGGTATCCAAATGATGCTTGACGCAGTAGTAGATTACATGCCTTCACCAATTGACATTCCACCTATCACAGGAACTATTCCTGATACTGACGACGTGGAAGAAAGAATTTCAAGCGACAAGGCTCCGTTCTCTGCACTAGCATTTAAGATTATGGCTGACCCGTTCGTAGGTAAGCTTGCATTCTTTAGAGTTTACTCAGGTACTCTAAAGTCAGGTTCATACGTTCTTAACTCTGTTAAGGGTAAGAAGGAAAGAATCGGTAGAATTCTTCAAATGCACGCTAACAAGAGAGAGGAAATCGAAATGGTTTACTCTGGCGATATAGCTGCTGCAGTAGGACTAAAGGATACAACAACAGGTGATACTCTATGCGACGAAAATCATCCTATCATCCTTGAATCAATGGAATTCCCTGATCCAGTAATCGAAATTGCAATTGAACCTAAGACTAAGGCAGGTCAAGAAAAGATGGGCATCGCACTAGCTAAGCTAGCTGAAGAAGACCCTACATTCAAGACTTACACTAACCAAGATACAGGTCAAACAATTATCGCAGGTATGGGTGAGCTTCACCTTGAAATCATCGTAGATAGACTTCTTCGGGAATTCAGAGTAGAAGCTAACGTTGGTAAGCCACAAGTTTCATACAAGGAAACTATTACAGAACTTGCTGATGTAGACCATAAGTATGCTAAGCAATCAGGTGGCCGTGGTCAATACGGACACGTTAAGATTAAACTTTATCCTAGAGAACCAGGAGCTGGTTTCGAATTTAAGAACTCAATCGTCGGCGGAGCTATTCCTAAGGAATACATCCCTAAGATTGAAGAAGGTATCTTAGAAGCAATGGAAAACGGCCCTGTAGCTGGATATCAGGTAGTTGACTGTGGAGTAGAACTATACGATGGTTCATACCACGAAGTTGACTCATCAGAAATGGCATTCAAGATTGCAGCTTCAATGGCATTCAGAGAAGCAGCAAAGAAGGCTAAGCCAGTATTACTAGAACCTATCTTCAAGGTAGAGGTAACTGTACCAGAAGAATACATGGGTGATGTAATTGGCGATATCAGTTCAAGAAGAGGTAGAATCGAAGGTTCAGACATGAACAATGGCGCTGTAGCAGTTAGAGGTATGGTTCCTCTATCAGAAATGTTCGGATATGCAACAGACTTAAGATCAAAGACTCAAGGTCGTGGCGTATACGTAATGCAGATGGACCACTTTGAAAGACTACCAGAATCATTAATTGAAAAGATTAACAAATAAAGGAGATAATTAAAATGGCTAAGCAAAAGTTTGAAAGAACAAAACCACATATTAACATTGGTACTATCGGACACGTAGACCATGGTAAAACTACTTTAACTGCAGCTATCACTAAGACTCTTTACCAAAAGTATCAACTTGGTGAATTCG
>JAKSSK010000046.1 GCA_024403135.1 Clostridia bacterium | reverse complement strand
GTCAAGAATAGGTAATAAACCTGTAGTAGTTCCTGCTGGCGTAGAAGTAACTGTAGACGCTAACAACGTTGTAACAGTTAAGGGCCCTAAGGGACAATTACAAGAACAAATCAGTAAGTTAATCAAGGTTGAGGTTAAGGAAGGCGAAGTTGTAGTAACTAGACCTAACGACAAGAGAGAAGAAAGATCTCAACACGGACTAGCTAGAACACTTATCAACAACATGGTTGTTGGAGTAACTAGTGGTTATGAAAAGAAGCTTGAATTAGTAGGCGTTGGTTACAAGGCTGAAAAGAAAGGCGACACATTAGTAATGCAACTTGGATATTCACATCCAGTTGAATTAAAGGATCCAGAAGGAATTACAACCGAATGTCCTTCAGCTACAGAAATTTTAGTCAAGGGTTCAAACAAAGCAGTTGTTGGAAATTATGCGGCTAACATCAGAGCATGGAGAAAGCCTGAACCTTACAAGGGCAAAGGTGTTAAGTATGCTGACGAACACATCCGCAGAAAAGAAGGCAAGGCTGGCGTTAAACAAGCATAGAGAAAGGAGTAAAGTAAGATGGCAAAAGAATCAAGAAATGATAGACGTGTCAAAAGACACCAAAGAGTTAGAAAAGACCTTTTTGGTACTCCTGAAAGACCTAGACTTTGTGTTTACAGATCAAACAAGAACATCTCATGTCAGATTGTTGATGACGTAAACGGAGTAACACTAGCTTCAGCTACATCACTAGACAAGGCATTAGGCCTAAGCTATGGTGGCAACAAGGAAGCTGCAAAGAAGGTTGGCGAAGCTATTGCTAAGAGAGCACTTGAAAAAGGTATTGGAGAAGTTTGCTTCGATAGAGGCGGTTTCCTTTATCATGGAAGAGTAGCAGAATTAGCTGCTGGTGCTCGTGAAGCCGGATTAAAATTCTAACAGGAGGAAAAAAGGAATGCGTAATTTAATTGATGCATCCAAGCTTGAACTAAATACAACTATCGTTCAAATCAGAAGAGTTGCTAAGACCGTTAAAGGTGGTAGAAACATGAGATTTAGCGTTACTGTTGTAGTTGGAGATGGAAATGGCTACGTAGGCGTAGGTCTTGGTAAGGCTATTGAAATTCCAGAAGCAGTTAGAAAAGCTGAAGAGGATGCAAAGAAGAATTTAATATATGTTCAAACAGTTGGAACTACAGTACAACATAAGAACATTGGTGTTTATGGAGCAGGTAGAGTACTTATCATGCCAGCTGCACAAGGTACTGGAGTTATCGCAGGTTCATCAGTACGTACAGTACTAGAAGCTGCTGGAATCAAAGACGTTAGAGCAAAATCAATTGGTTCAAACAACACAAGCAACATGGCACTTGCTACTTTAGAAGGTCTAAAGAGCATGATGACATTAGACAAGGTTGCTAAACTTAGAGGAAAGACTAAGGAAGAAATCTTAGGATAGGAGGAAAGCAAAATGGCAAAAATGGTTAAATTAACTTTAACAAAGAGCACAATTGGCGCTTCCCCTAAACAAAAGAAGGTTGTTGAAGCGTTAGGTTTAAAGAAGATGCATCAGTCAGTAGAATTAGCTGATACTCCTGCAACAAGAGGAGCAGTAGCTAAGGTAGCGCATCTTGTAACTGTAGAAGAACTATAGGAGGTGCAACTAATGAAATTAAATGAATTACATGCACCACAAGGTGCAACTAAAGCCCCTAAGAGAAGAGGCAGAGGTACAGCTACTGGCCAAGGTAAGACTGGTGGTAGAGGTATGAACGGTCAAAAGTCAAGATCAGGCGGAAGCGTAAGACTTGGTTTCGAAGGTGGACAAATGCCACTTTACAGACGTTTACCTAAGAGAGGTTTCACTAACTTATTTGGAACTGATTACACAGGCGTAAACGTAGAAGTTCTTAACAGATTCGAAGACGGCGCAGAAGTTACTCAAGCAGTGCTTGAAGAAGCTGGCGTTGTAAAGCAAGTTAAAGATGGTATCAAGATTCTTGGCGATGGCCAATTAACAAAGAAGCTTACAGTAAAAGCTAACAAGTTTAGCAAAACTGCAGTAGAAAAGATTGAAGCCGCAGGAGGAAAGGCAGAGGTGATTTAATATGAACATGCTTAAAACAATCGGTCAAGCATGGAAAGTTGCCGAAATGAGAAGCAAAATCATATTTACACTTTTAATGCTTGTAGTTTTTAGAATTGGTTCAAATATTCCTGTTCCAGGAATAGACAGATCATACTTAGCAGAAGTATTCAGTGGAGATACTGGACTGTTCGATTTATTCGACCTGTTTTCAGGTGGAGCATTCAGTAACTTTACTATCTTCGCATTAAGTATCACACCATACATTACTGCATCCATCATAGTACAGCTATTAACAGTAGCCTTCCCATATTTCCAAAACCTTGCTAAGGAAGGAAATGAAGGAAGAAAGAAAATGGCCACAATTACTCGTTACATGACAGTTGGTCTTGCATTTGTTCAAGCCATCGGTTTAACAGTAGGTCTATTCAGAAAAGCTATCATCAACACAAGCTTTTTCTCAGTTGCTGTTATCGTACTAATCCTATCAGCAGGAACTGCGTTCCTAATGTGGTTAGGTGAACAGATAAACGAAAAAGGAATCGGAAACGGTATTTCACTTATCATCTTCGGTGGTATCATCGACAGAGTACCAAGTGGATTACACGAAATCTGGATTAAGTTTACTGAAGGCGATCTTTCAGTAGTAGCAGTAATCCTATTCCTAATTTTCGCACTAGCAGTAATCGTAGGAATTATCGAAGTTCAACAAGGAACAAGAAGAATTCCAGTGCAATATGCAAAGAGAGTAGTTGGAAGAAAGATGTATGGCGGACAGTCAACTCACATTCCACTAAAGGTAAACCAAGCAGGCGTTATCCCTGTAATCTTTGCTATTTCACTATTACAATTCCCACTAACAATCACTTACTTTACACAGAGCACTAGTGGTTTCACACTATTCGTAAACAAGTGGTTATCAGTTGGAGGAAGCCCTGGTGTTTGGGTTTATTCAATCCTTAACATCGTGCTAATCATGTTCTTCACTTACTTCTATACATCAATTACTTTCAATCCGTTAGAAGTAGCAAGCAACATGAAGGCAAATGGTGG
>JAKSSK010000045.1 GCA_024403135.1 Clostridia bacterium | reverse complement strand
CCAAACTTAAGGATAGCAAGTCTACTACAACTACTACAGCTAAAAAGAAGACTACAGGTAATGTAGTATACATTACACCTACAGGTAAGAAATACCATAAGTCTAAGGCATGTGCAGGTAAGAATGCCATCAAGACCACGTTAAA
This sequence comes from Clostridia bacterium, assembly GCA_024403135.1. Classification (GTDB taxonomy): domain Bacteria; phylum Bacillota; class Clostridia; order Peptostreptococcales; family Anaerovoracaceae; genus JAKSSK01. The sequence continues at coordinate 3,448 of JAKSSK010000045.1, read as the reverse complement.
GGAAGCAAAGAAAAAATATGATCCGTGCAAGAAGTGTGCGGTATAGGAGGGAATATGGTTAAGAATAAAGGAATTACAAACTGTAACGGATGCGGAGCTTGCGTAATAGCCTGCAAGAGAAGCTGCATCAAGCTGGTAGATCACCAAGGGGTGTGCAATCTAGATGGATGCATCAAGTGCAACTCATGCAAGTTGTACTGCCCACTGTTCATGCCAGTAGAGTTACCAAAGTTTGAAACATTCTTCGAAGATACAGGAGTTTTAGATAGAGATATGCCTACCGTATACAGAGAGGTAATGAGGAAGGCAAAGGCAGGAGAACACGTTGAATTTACTGGTACTCTATGCCAGATTGCAGCACTTAAATCACTGCTTGGAGATAAGCTGCCACATAATCTTATAGTGTACCCAGTATTCTGCGATAAGACCAACATGGAGGCCTGCAAAGAATGCAAATTCTGGTAAGAATAAGGGACGGTTCTTTTTTCTCATTCGAGACAAAAGAACCGTCCCTTTAGTCATTTTTGCTGTTGACAATACTTCGGTTAACCGATATATTTGTGTTAGGAGGGATGACCTATGGTTATTAACACATTACTAAGGGAAAAGAACATGTCCAGGTACGCACTTAGCAAGAAATGCGGAGTACCTATGACCACAGTAGCAGATATTTGCAGTGGCAAGGCCAAGCTAACTAGATGTGCTGCAGAGACAGTGTATATGATTGCAAAGGCACTTGATGTATCTATGGAATATCTGCTGGAAACTGAAAGAAAGAAAAAGAGGGCAACCTTTGAGAACTTCAAGAGCAACGAGTGCCATTCACTAAAGGAAGTAGGAGATGTTGAATACATCCTAAACGTCCTAGAGAAGGATAGGATTAGAGAATACTTCGAAGATAAATGGTATCCAGAGGCTTTGTATTTACTTGCCATGATAGATTATCTATCTCGCATAAACGATATTCCGCTATGCACTAGATACGATGACATACGTCAATACAAGCTACAAGAGATATGTTATCCAATGGGCATAATATTGATGGCAATGGCCACCAATGATGAGAAATACAAGGAAGAGGCTCTTAAAAATGCCATTCCAGAGTTCTTGAAATTTAACATAGTAGAAAGCGAGGTTAGAAATGTATATTAGGGGGACTTTTACAAAAGAAAATTTTGATTACTATTTCAGTGAATTAGCTAAGGAATTTAAGAAAAACGGTAAGAAAATACACGCTGAGATAATTATTGTAGGTGGAGGAGCTGTCGTAACAAACTACGGTTTTAGGGAGACCACCACCGATGTAGATGCGATCATTCAGTCTGAGGTTTCCATGAGAGAAGCCATCAACAACGTGGGGGATAGACTAGGTTTACCAAACGGCTGGCTGAATTCAGACTTTAAAAAAACATCATCATACACATATAGGCTGATTGAATATTCTAAGTATTACAAGACCTTTGGTGGAGTAATAGACGTTAGAATGATAAGCGGTAAGTACCTAGTGGCAATGAAGCTTAAGTCAGGCCGCCTATACAAAAGCGATATGTCGGATATTGTTGGCATCATTATGGAGGAAAAGAACATTGATATGGAAGACATAAAGGATGCCTGCGAAAAGTTGTACGGCGGTTATGATAACATACCTGAATCGTCCAGGACTTTTGTGGAATCTGTATTTCAGAAGGAAGACCTACAATCCTTTTATTTACAATGCGTCCAAGAAGAAAAGAGAAATAAGGATAATCTAATAAATGAAGGCAACAAGGCAGGGCTGAAAATACGAGAAGATAACATCGAAGAAATATTCAATATTCTATCAAAAAGATAGCTCTTTAGCGCACCAATTTGGTGCGTTTTTTTGTATGTAAAAAAGTACAATATTATGTACTTCAAAAAATACATAGGAATCAAGGATTTTCAACGTTTCCGTGCGTTGACAAAAGATGGTTTGTAGAGGTAAAATTTAAAGTAAGAAAGTCTAATAAGAGGTGCGCTTTTGCGTGCCCAAGAAAAACAATAAATGAGGAGGAATTCGTATGAGTAACAAAAACGCTTCTACCGAGGAAAAGAACAAGTTAATTCTTGAACTTTTACCTGGCGTAGATTGTCAGGGCGGTTGCATGTGCGGTACTTGTAAAGAGTGCGCAGAAAAGATCGCTAGCGAAGGACAAGTAGATTTATGTCCAGCTTTAACTCAAGAAGCAGTAGATAAGATCGCCGCTATCTTAGGCGTAGATACTGTTGAAGTTAAAGATGAAGTCGCTTTCGTTGCTTGTGATGGAAATGCAGCAGGTAAAGAAAGATTTGCTAGCTGTGAATCTTGTAAGCAAGCTAAGGAATTAGGATTCCAAAGAGGCGAATGTAAATCAGGATGCTTAGGCGTTGGATCATGTATGGATCTTTGCAAGTTCGGTGCAATGAGCCTAGAAGATGGTAAGGTTATCATCGACAAGGAAAAATGTAACGGATGTAAAGCATGTGCAATGAAGAACGCTTGTCCACAAAACATTATCTTAATGGTTCCAAGAGATGCAACAAACTTCATCCCTTGCTCATCAAAAGAAGAAGATGACCAACTAGTTAGAGAAATTTGTGGTCACGGCTGTATCGCTTGTGGAGAATGCGAAAGAGCATGTCCAGAAGGTGCAGTACACGTAGTAGATAACCACGCAGTAATCGACTACGATAAGTGCGTTGGCTGCGTAGCATGCGCAGTTAAGTGCAAGAAGAAGATTATCGTTGATACACTTCACGATATCACTGCTCTAAAGGCTAACGTAGCATTCGTACAATGCTCAAGCGGCAAGAAGAGCCAAGCTATGAAGGACGCAGGATGCGAAACTTGTAAGGAAGCTAAGAAGTTAGATGCTAAGGCAATGAACCTTTGCACTACAGGCTGCCTAGGTCAAGGCGACTGCACAAGAGTATGTAGATATAACGCTATCGAGTTAGTAAACGGAGTAGCTTACGTAGATACAGACAAGTGCGTAGGATGTAAAGACTGTACATTCGCATGTCCAATGAATCTAATCACTATCATCCCTTACCAAGGAATGAAGAAGGTTCCATGTTCTTCAACAGCAGATTATGAAGAAAAAGCTAAGGTTTGCGATTCAGGATGTATTGCTTGCCACGACTGCTTAAATAACTGTCCACAAGGCGCTATCTATGCAGAAGAGGCACATACAGTAATCGACCCTGAAATCTGCGAAGACTGTAACGTATGTCAATATATGTGCCCAAGATTCTTAATTAAGGAGACTGAAGTTCCTGAACACATCTTCTTACAGAGAGAAGCTCTTGGCATAAAGGAAGGAGAGTAATACTGTGAGACAACTAAAGACTATGGACGGCAACACAGCTGCTGCTCACGTTGCCTATGCCTTTTCAGAAGTAGCAGCAATTTATCCTATTACTCCATCCTCACCAATGGCAGAAAGTATGG
>JAKSSK010000044.1 GCA_024403135.1 Clostridia bacterium | reverse complement strand
GCTGCAGATAAGACTACAAAGGCTAAATAGAAAAGGAGATAAAAAATGGAAGCAAAAGCAGTTGCAAAATACGTAAGAATGTCTCCTATCAAGCTTAAACCAATTACAGACCTTGTAAGAGGTAAGGACTTAAATGAGGCATTAAATATTTTAAAGTTTACACCTGGTAAGGGTGCTGAAATCGTAGAAAAGGTTGTTCAATCAGCTGCTGCAAACGCAGAAAACAACTTTGACATGGATTTAGATAATTTATATGTTGCAGAAGTATATGCTAACCAAGGACCAACTATGAAGAGATGGAGAGCTGGTTCACAAGGTAGAGCATCAATCATTCTTAAGAGATCAAGCCACGTTGGCGTAACTCTTAAGGAAAAGGAATAGGAGGTTTATCATGGGTCAAAAAGTTAGTCCACACGGATTAAGAGTAGGCGTTATTCAAGATTGGGATTCCAAATGGTACGCTGACAAGAAAGACTTTGGTAAATTCATTGCTGAAGACAACAAAGTAAGAGAATTCGTAAAGAAAAAATTATACGCTGCAGGCGTTGCAAAGGTTCTAGTTGAAAGAGCCGCTGAAAATAAGATCAAGGTTATCGTTTTAACAGCTAGACCAGGTATGGTTATCGGAAGAAGCGGTAACGGAATCGATGAACTTAAGGCTGACTTAGTTAAGATGACTAAGAAGGACGTTGAGATTTCAATCGAAGAAGTTAGAAGAGCTGAACTAGACGCTACATTAACTGCTCAATCAATTGCACAAGCTCTAGAAAGAAGAGTTTCATTCAGAAGAGCTATGAAGCAAGCTATCGGCAGAACAATGAAGGCTGGAGCTAAGGGAATCAAGGTTCTAGCAAGCGGAAGACTAGGCGGAGCAGAAATCGCTAGATCAGAAAAGTATTCAGAAGGAAACGTTCCTCTACATACTCTAAGAGCTGACATTGATTACGGTTTTGCTGAAGCAGATACTACTTACGGTAAGATCGGTATCAAGGTATGGATCAATCACGGCGAAGTTCTTGACAAGGGCTTAAAGAGCCAGATCAGAGAAGAAAAGCGTGATAAGAAGGATCAAAGAAGAGGCGGTAAGGGCGACAGAAGAAACGGCAAGAGAGACGACAGAAGAAAGAATGACCGTTTTGCTAAGCCAGAAACTGCAAAAGCTGTAAATCCTAGAGTTAGAAAAGCTCCTAAGGTAGAAGAAGTTAAGGAAGCTCCAGCACCAGTTGCTGAGACTGAAGAAGCATAGAGAAAGGAGGAACTAGCCATGTTAATGCCAAAGCGCGTTAAGCATAGAAAAGTTCACAGAGGTAGAATGAAAGGCGTTGCTACCAAGGGTAACACAGTTACTTACGGTGAATATGGCCTTGTCGCACAAGAATGCGGTTGGATCACTTCTAATCAGATCGAAGCTGCCAGAGTAGCTATGACAAGATCTATTAAAAGAGGTGGTAAAGTATATATCAAGATTTTCCCACATAAGTCAGTAACAAACAAACCTGCTGGAGTTCGTATGGGTTCTGGTAAAGGTGCTCCTGACCACTGGGTAGCAGTAGTAAAACCAGGTAGAGTTATGTTTGAAATCGAAGGTGTTTCAGAAGAAGCAGCAAGAGAAGCTATCAGATTAGCTATGCATAAGCTACCAATTAAGTCAAAGTTTGCCATCAAAGGCCAAGAAGAAGCAAAGGGTGGTGAAAAATAATGGAATTAAAGAAAATGAGAGAATTAAACGTTACAGAATTACAGGGTGAATTAGAAAAGCAAAAGAAGGAACTATTCAACCTAAGATTCCAACACGTTACTGGACAATTAGAAAACCCAGTTCAAATGAGAGAAACAAAGAAAGAGATCGCAAGAATTAAGACCATTATTAGAGAAAAAGAACTTGTAGATCAAGAAGCTTAGTATGAAAGGAGGATGTACTATGGCAGTTGAAAGAAATTTAAGAAAAACTAAAGTCGGCGTCGTAATTAGCGACAAGATGGATAAGACTGTAGTTGTTGCAATCGAAGACTTCGTAAGACATTCACTTTACGGAAAGGCTGTAAAGAGAACTAAGAAGGTTAAGGTTCACGACGAAAACAACGAATGTCAAGTTGGCGATAAGATTAGAATTATGGAAACAAGACCTCTATCAAAGGATAAGAGATGGAGACTTGTTAACATCGTAGAAAAGGTTAAATAAGGAGGCACCAGATCATGATTCAAACTGAAACTAGATTAAAAGTTGCTGACAACTCAGGTGCAAAAGAATTATTATGCATTAGAATTCTTGGCGGTACAGGCCGTCAATATGCAAATATAGGCGATATTATCGTTTGCGCTGTAAAGGACGCAACTCCAGGCGGCGTTGTTAAAAAAGGCGACGTTGTAAAGGCTGTAGTAGTTAGAACTAAGCATGGTGCTAGAAGATCAGACGGTAGCTATGTTAAGTTTGACCAAAACGCAGCAGTAATTATTAAGGACAAGGACGATAAGAATCCAGTTGGAACTCGTATCTTTGGACCTGTTGCTAGAGAATTAAGAGAAAAAGGCTTTATGAAGATCGTTTCATTAGCACCAGAAGTATTATAGGAGGTAATTAAGAATGCGTATTAAGAAAGACGATACAGTAGTCGTAATTACTGGTAAAGATAAGGGCAAAGTTGGAAAAGTTATGGAAGTTCGCCCTAAGGAAAACAGAGTAGTAGTTGAAGGTGTTAATGTTCAAACTAAGCACCAAAAGCAAACTAGAGATGCTGCTGCAGAAATCAAGCACGTTGAAGGACCTATCGATGCTTCAAACGTAATGCTTTATGATGCAAAGGCAAAGAAAGCTACTAAAGTTAAATATGAAATTAAAGACGATAAAAAGGTTAGAGTTGCCAAGAAGACTGGCGCTGTAATCGACTAGGAAAGGAGGAGAAGATTTTGACTGCAAGATTAAGAGAAACTTATAATAACGAAGTTTTCGGAGCATTAAAAGAAAAGTTCCAATACAAGAACGTAATGGAAGTTCCAAAACTTGTTAAGATAACAATCAACATGGGTCTTGGCGAAGCTAAGGACAATTCAAAAATTATGGATTCTGCTGTTGCTGAATTAGCTCTAATTTCAGGCCAAAAGCCAGTAATTACAAAGGCTAAGAAGTCAATCGCTAACTTCAAGGTTAGACAGGGAATGGCAGTAGGCGCTAAGGTTACTCTAAGAGGAGACAACATGTATGAATTCGCTGATAAATTCTTCAACATCTCTCTTCCAAGAGTTAGAGACTTTAAAGGCGTAAGCAACAATTCATTTGATGGCAGAGGAAACTATTCAATGGGTATCAAAGAACAGTTAATCTTCCCAGAAATTAACTACGATGACGTAGAAACAATTAAAGGTATGAATATTGTATTTACTACAACGGCTAAAACAGACGAAGAAGCTAAGGAGCTATTAAGACTTCTTGGTATGCCGTTCGAGAAATAGGAGGGAGAGAATAAATGGCAAAGACATCCCTAAAGGTAAAACAACAAAGAAAACCTAAGTTTTCAACTAGAGCATATACAAGATGCAGCGTTTGCGGCAGACCACACTCAGTATTAAGAAAGTATGGTATATGCAGAATCTGTTTTAGAGAGCTTGCTTACAAGGGAGAAATTCCAGGCGTAAGAAAAGCAAGCTGGTAATATTTGAGGAAGGAGAAATACTGTAATGACAATGACAGATCCTATAGCAGATATGCTAACAAGAATCAGAAATGCCAATACTGTAGGTCA
>JAKSSK010000043.1 GCA_024403135.1 Clostridia bacterium | reverse complement strand
GCTCCCATAGCCTTGATTACTGTTGCAGCGCCTGTTACAGCGTCTCCACCAGCAAAGATACCAGCTCTGTTAGTAGCAGATAGTTCATCAGTTGCACCGATACCGCCCTTAGCGTTTGCTTCAAGCTTTTCAGTAGTGTCTAGGATTAAAGTGTTTAGCTTAGTTCCTAGTGACATGATTACGCAGTCAACGTCAAGAACGAAGTTTGATCCTTCTACTGCAACTGGTCTTCTTCTGCCTGATGCATCAGGTTCACCAAGTTCCATCTTAACGCATTCTAGACCTGTAACCTTACCGTCTTCTCCAACTACCTTTACTGGGTTAGTTAAGAACTTGAATTCGATACCTTCTTCAGTAGCGTGTTCATATTCTTCAGCTCTAGCAGGAAGTTCAGCTTCTGATCTTCTGTATACTACGTATACGTTTTCTGCTCCCATTCTCTTAGCACAACGGCAAGCGTCCATTGCTACGTTACCACCACCAACTACAGCTACGTTCTTAGCTCTAGGTACTGGAGTATCGTAGTCTTCTCTGTATCCCTTCATTAGAGTGATACGAGTTAAGTATTCGTTAGCTGAGTATACGCCAGTTAGGTTTTCACCAGGAATTCCCATGAATTGAGGAAGTCCAGCACCTGTTCCGATGAATACAGCTTCGAATCCTTCTTCCTTCATAAGTTCGTCAACAGTAATAGCTCTACCAACGATAGCGTTAGTTACGAATACTACTCCCTTGTCTTCTAACTTCTTAACTTCCTTAGCAACGATGTCCTTAGGAAGACGGAATTCAGGAATACCATAAGCAAGTACTCCGCCAGCCTTGTGTAAGCTTTCGAATACAGTTACGTCATAACCTTTAACGATTAAGTCGCCAGCACATGCTAGACCTGCAGGGCCTGCACCGATTACAGCAACCTTATGTCCGTTCTTTTTAACTTCTAAAGGCTTTTCTTCAACGTTTTCTCTATGCCAGTCAGCAACGTATCTTTCAAGTCTGCCGATACCAACTGATTCACCAAAAGTACCTCTTACGCAGTTACCTTCGCATTGGTTTTCTTGTGGGCATACACGACCGCAAATTGCAGGAAGTGAGCTTGTTTCAGAAATGATCTGATATGCAGCTTCAAAATCGCCTTCAGCAACCTTAGCGATGAAATCTGGAATCTTAACGCCTACTGGACAACCAGCTGTGCAAGGTTTCTTGCGGCATCTTAGACAACGCATAGCTTCTCTAATAGCCTGGTCTTCTGTGTATCCAGTGTTAACTTCTAAGAAATTCTTGTTTCTTACGTTAGGGTCTTGTGCAGGCATTGGGTTCTTTTCTTTAACAAAATTAATCATTGTAACGAACACCTCCTGTTAAACGACAAACGTGAGCTCTGTCTTCTGCTTCTTGTTCAGCGAACATCTTGCTTCTATTGATTAGTTCATCCCAGTCGATAAGTGCGCCATCGAATTCAGGACCATCTACGCATACGAACTTATCTTCGCCACCGATAGTTGCACGGCAACCACCGCACATACCAGTACCGTCAACCATGTAAGTTGCAAGTGATGCTACTGACTTGATGCCGTTCTTCTTAGCGATTTCGCAAACGAACTTCATCATGATTGGAGGACCAACTACAACGATTTCGTCGTACTTGTTTCCATCAGCAATTAGTTGCTCTAACTTGTTAGTTGTAAATCCCTTTTCGCCGTATGAACCGTCGTCTGTAGTAACGAATAGTCTTTCTACTCCAGCCTTGAATTCATCAACTAGGATAACTTCTTTTTCTGATTTGTAGCCAGAGATCATATCAACCTTTACTCCAGCCTTTTGCATTCCAGTTGCTAGAGGATATGCTAATGCATTACCTGTACCACCACCAACTACGCAAACGCTCTTAAGGCCTTCCATTTCAGTAGGTCTTCCAAGAGGACCAACTACGTCTAGTAAGCAGTCTCCCTCTTCCATTTGGTTTAATAGCATAGTTGACTTACCAACTGCTGCAAAGATGATATCCACTGTACCAGCCTTTTCATCGTGGCCAGCCATTGTTAGTGGAATTCTTTCACCATATTCGTCAATACGGAAGATGATGAATTGACCTGGTTTTGCTTTTCTAGCTACTAGAGGAGCTTCGATAGTAAGCCATGTCATTGTTGGGTTTAAAACACGTTTTCTAACGATCTTATACATTTTTCATCCTCCTTCCTACTTGTCTAAGTTCTTCTTTTGCTGAACTAGCTTATCGTATCTTTCAACTGCAACTTCTTCAGCCTTGTTGAATAATTCTTCAGCTCTTTCAGGGAACTTAAGCTTTAACGAATTGTATCTAACTTCACCCATGATGAAGTCGTTATAGCTATCTGTTGGCTGATGTGAGTCAACGGATAGTGGATTCTTTCCTTCAGCTTCTAGAGCAGGGTTGTATCTTAATAGATTCCAGTAACCAGCTCTTACAGCCTTCTTCATTTCAAGCATTGCCTTGTTCATACCAGCCTTAACGCCGTGGTTGATACATGGAGCGTAGCAGATGATTAGTGATGGACCATCATAAGCTTCTGCTTCTCTGAATGCCTTTAATGTTTGTTCAGGGTTAGCTCCCATTGCAACTGTAGCTACGTAGATGTAACCGTATGAGATTGCGATTTGAGCTAAGTCTTTCTTCTTAACAGCCTTACCTGATGCAGCGAACTTTGCAACAGCTCCGATTGGAGTAGCCTTTGAAGATTGACCACCTGTATTTGAGTAAACTTCAGTATCGAATACGCAAACGTTTACGTTTTCGCCGGAAGCTAGAACGTGGTCTAGTCCACCGTAACCGATATCGTATGCCCATCCGTCACCACCGAAGATCCACATTGATGGCTTAATTAGCATGTCTTGGTTATCTACAACGTACTTAGCTTCTTCTGATGCCTCAGCTTCACAAGCTTCTAGTAGTGCCTTACCAGTCTTTTCTGCTAACTTAGCGTCATCCATAGTAGCAAGCCAAGCGTTAGCCTTAACCTTAAGTTCAGGGTTCTTAGTTACTTGAGCAAGCTTATCTACTGCTGTTCTCATCTCGTTTCTTCTAGCTCTGATTGAAGTAGCCATACCAAGACCGAATTCAGCGTTATCTTCGAATAGGGAGTTAGCCCATGCAGGACCTCTTCCTTCTGCGTTTGTAGTGTATGGAGTTGAAGGTGCTGAGCATCCCCAAATTGATGAACATCCTGTTGCATTAGCGATGTACATTCTGTCACCGAATAACTGAGTGATTAACTTAGCGTAAGGTGATTCTCCACATCCTGGGCAAGCGCCTGAGAATTCCATTAGAGGTTGTAAGAATTGTGAACCCTTAACTGTATCTTCCTTGAATGGAGTTTCTCTTCCTGTTGCAGCCTTAAATGCTACATCGTATTCTGCTTGGTGAGCTTCTGTAATGTCGCCAGCTTCAACCATTTCTAATGCCTTGTTTCTAGCTTGACAAGTGTCAGCACATGATCCGCAACCAGTACAGTCCATAGCACTCATTCTGATTGCGAAGTACTTTCCAGGCATTCCCTTCATAGGAACAGATTCTTCATTTGAAGCTTCAGCTTCTTCCTTTTCAAGAACGAAAGGTCTGATTACGCCGTGAGGACATACATATGAACACCAGTTACACTGCATACAGTTCTTAGCAGTCCATACTGGAACGTCTGCTGCGATTCCTCTCTTTTCGAAAGCAGCTGTTCCTGATGGAATCATACCGTTTGCAGTTGATAGGAATGTTGATACAGGAACTGCATCTCCTCTTAATGTATTTGTAGGAACTAGGATGTCGTTTACGTAAGCTGTTTGAGCTTCATCCCTACCAACAAGTCTTTCTGGAGCTGGATCATCTTCGCAATCCTTCCAGCTTGCTGGAACGTCGATCTTATGAACGCCTTCTAGACCGCCATCGATAGCAGCGATGTTCATGTCAACGATGTTTTGTCCCTTCTTTGAATATGTCTTAACGATAGCTTCCTTCATGTAACCAACTGCTTCATCGATAGGAATGATGTCAGCAAGCTTGAAGAATGCAGCTTGAAGTACTGAGTTAGTTCTTCTAGCACCAAGTCCTACTCTCTTTGCTACTGATACAGCGTCGCAAGTGTAGAATTGGATATCGTTTTCGGCGATGTATCTCTTTACTTGTCCAGGTAGATGTGCTTCTAGTTCATCATCTGACCATGGGCAGTTTAGTAAGAAGAAACCGCCTGGTTTTACATCTTGAACCATATCATACTTCTTTAAGTAAGCTGGAGCATGGCATGCTACGAAGTCAGCTTGCTTTACATAGTATGTTGACTTGATTGGCTTATCTCCAAATCTTAAGTGGGAAATTGTTACACCACCTGACTTCTTTGAGTCGTATTGGAAGTA
>JAKSSK010000042.1 GCA_024403135.1 Clostridia bacterium | reverse complement strand
TCTCTGAATAGGATACCGTAGATAGCGTCGTTAAGCATAACGTCTAGTCTTTCTAGTGCTCCCATTGCAGCGATTTCTGGCATACACATACCTGATGAGTAGTTACATAGTCTGATGTATCTGCCGATTTCTTCGCCAACTTCATCAAGAGCTTTTCTCATGATTCTGAAGTTTTCTTGTGTAGCATAAGTACCACCGAAACCTTCTGTAGTTGGTCCGTAAGGAACGTAGTCAAGTAATGATTGAGCTGTAGTTCTGATAACCGCGATAATATCAGCACCTTGTCTTGCAGCTGCTTGAGCTTGAACAACGTCTTCGTAAATGTTACCTGTAGCAACGATTACGTATAGGTAAGGTTCTGCACCTTCACCAATTGTGTTTAGATATTCTTCTCTCTTTGCCTTTTGAGCATCGATCTTCTTGAATGTTTCATCCATTACAGGCTTTAATGCTGCTTCGCATTCTGCTTGTGGATGAGTAGGAAGCTTAGTAAGATCTAACTTACCTGCACCAACGTCTTCTGCGATTTCTTGAGGAGTCTTACCTGTTTCAACCATTGCATTACCAATTAAGTATGCAACACCTGTAGGAAGAGCTCCTGCTTCCTTGATTTGGTCAACTACTACGTTTGGAAGTGGGTTGTCAACTTCATCAACACCATCAACACCTAAAAGTCTTAAAACTGTTCTTTCTGTTGAAACAGTAGTGTGCTTTTCGATGAATTCTTGCATGTCTTTTGCGATGTTGGCAGCGTGTTGTCTAGCTGAATCAACAACCTTTTGATCAAGATTTAATTTGCTTTTCATCTTCTGTTCTCCTTATTTAATATATTTTTTTGCTCCTTCAATTATTTCAGAGTTGAGACCTAACATCTTAACAATATTCAGAGCTTCTTTAGGTACTTCACCATTTTTTTCTACTCTAACAAGGCGATAATCCATGTATTTCGAAATTATATTAATCCTCTCACGACGCTGTGCATACTGAATCTCCCTGTTTAGAAGTTCGAAGTTTGCATTGGATAACCCAGCTACTTGCATATTTACTACACCCTCGGTTTGGGTTACTGTCTCAAAGTGTGTCGTAATAAGAGAAATATACGGTTTTGTGATGAGATAGTCTATCAGGGACCTGGTAAGGGCTAGGCCTTCAACAGGATTTGTTCCTGAGGCTATTTCATCTATTAGAATAATGCTTCTTTCTACGGCCCTATCTAGAATATCCTTTAGTTCCTCCATTTCGGAACCGAATGTGGACAAGCCTCTTTCAACAGATTGTGAGTCGCCTACTAAAATGTGAATGTAGTTTGAAAGGCCAACCTTTGCTCTACTTGCCCCTACAAAGAAGCCGTACTGAGCTAGGATAGGAACTTGACCGGATAGCTTTAAGCTGATGGTCTTTCCTCCCATGTTGGCGCCGGTAATGCATGTTACTCCCTCTTCAAGGTCTATGCTTACTGGGCAATATTCTTTATTCTTAGAACGAAGAATGTCCTCAACTTGAATGTTTCGTCCATCTTCAATTTCTACAATGTGTTCGTCGACAATCTCCGGTTTAACCAGGCTGTGTTCCCTGGCGAAGATTGCCTTTGCAAGAGCGAAGTCTAACTTACCCATTCTCTCCATGTTTTGATCTAGCACCTGTTTATGCTGGCCGATCTTTATGGAAAGCTCTCTTAGAATTTTCTCTTCCTCTTCTTCGATCTTTTCGTTGATCTCTTCCATCTCCTTCATGAAGCCGAATACCTCCTGGGTAGGCTTTAACTGGAAGGTTATGGACATGTAGTCTTGATCTACTACTTCTAGCTCTGGAATTGACTGTGCTTTTTCCAGATCTTTATTGGAACGGGCTATGGAAATATCGAACTTTGGAGTAAGCATAATTCCATATTCCTTTTTAATTTCTTCTCTCTTTTCCTTTTGAGCCTTACGTATTGCTATCTCTGATTGTCTCTTCTTTGCTCTCAGCTCTCCCAGTAGCGGCGAGAATTCATCGTATACGTAGAAGGTGCTTATCCTATCCTTTCTAGGATCAAGCAGGTCAAGTAGGTCCGTGGTGTCCTCTAAGATGTATTCTTCTGGCACCTTATCCTTAATCAGCTTGTTTAGCTTTGCCATCAGTAAAAGCATAGCCTTGATGTCATATACCTCAACCTCTGACAGTGTATTCTTTAAGGCTCTATCCACGCTGAAGGAAATGTCCTTTGCTTCCATGAAGGTTTCAAGCACGTCTCCTGTAAGCTTTGGTTCAAGGGCCATAAGCTGTTCCACTCTATTAAGTTCTTCCTTCAAAGCTTCTTCGTCTCCAGGGAAGTAAGGCTTCATTTCCTTTACTTCTCTCTTGCCAAATGGTGTCTGGATGTTAAGGCTTTGAACCACATAATCTAGGCCTGTCTCTCTTCTCGTCTTTACGTTGGCAAGCCTTCGATTTGCTCCCATCTTCATGTTAATTACTTCCTTACGTCAATAATTGGCATTCCAGGTAGAGCTTTTTCCATTTCGGATACCAGCAAATCTGAATCGAATGTGTATCCAAGTGGAGCCCAAGGATTCACTGTAACTGCTACAACCTTGATGTTCTTAAGTACGCTTACCTTGAATCCCTTCTTTCTCTTGAAGCCCCACTCTGTTGCCTTCATGAAAATCTTTGTTGGGTCCTTCAGTATGAAGTGTACCTGCTTTAACTTCTTAGGGCTAATGTTGCAGACAACGCTATCTGTAAGTGCTCCTGGAATATATATGTATCTAGTATGCTCATCTATGGCCTCGTCTATAACCTTTGAGTTGCCTAGGCCTGTGGTTATGGATAACTTCTTTAGCTGTCCTTCATCGTCGATTAGCATAACTTTATCTTCAACGTCATTTTGTATGTTCTCTTCAAACAGGCTTCTCTCCATTCCTTCTTCCATCTCTGGTAAGGAATAAAGGGCTACCTGGTGAGCTGTCTCTTCTACCACCTTGTTAAGTGATCTTGAAAGAACTGCTCCTGTTGCAAGAATGATTGCATCTGATGTCTCTGGACTTGCGATAGACTTACGGTCTATTGCTCCGTCTATCATGATGATCTCTGCTCCCAGGTCGAACATGTCCTGGCACAGCTTCTTGCTTTCGGCGGTGGACACAGGTCCTGCTATCTGCACGTAGCCTGCATCTTTAACCCTGCATATCATCAGCTCGCCGATGGCTGTTGAATAGGGTGTCTTCTTAACTATTTCAAGTCCAGCTTCTGCCAGGTTGTATAGCTGGGATGGTACGGATACCAGTGTATCCTGGTCTAAATATACCCTTGGCTTTTCTGTTCCTGTTACCAGGTCCTGAGTCTCTCCATCTCTTCCTGTAGATGTGATGCCAAGCTTTACGCCTTCGTCCATAGCCTCTTCAATAAGGTAATTTAGGGCTGTGGTCTTACCTGCGTTCTTGGCCATTCCTACGATGGAAAGCCTTTTGTATTGAGTTGCCAAGTCGTATAATAACGCCATAATTCTAATATCCTTTTTGTACATATAGGGAGATCCGTAGATCTCCCTATGTTATTGCTTAGCCGAAACTATTTGTTTCTTTCGTGTCTTGCTAAGTTTGCAGGTTCCATTGACTTAATTTGTAAGCCTTCACCTAAAGCTGAAACGCCCTGATACTTGTAAGCCTTCTTACCTGTGCAGTAATCGCATTGGCAAGGTTCTTGTACGTATGTAGGTTCAGTGTAAGTAGTGATAACGCCTTCGTAGTTTCTAAGAATAACCTTATCGTGAGTTTGTGAAATTACGTATTGAGGCATTACTGGAGTCTTACCACCACCACCTGGAGCGTCAACTACGAATGTAGGTACAGCATAACCTGAAGTGTGGCCTCTTAGACCTTCCATGATTTCGATACCCTTTGAAACTGTAGTTCTGAAGTGTTCGATACCAATTGATAGGTCGCAGATGTAGATGTAGTAAGGTCTTACTCTGTTCTTTACTAGAACGTGCATTAATTCTCTCATGATGTGCTTGCAGTCGTTTACGCCTCTTAGTAATACTGATTGGTTACCTAGAGGAATACCAGCGTCTGCTAACATTTGACAAGCCTTTGCTGCTCTTGGAGTCATTTCCTTAGGGTGGTTAAAGTGAGTGTTTAACCAGATTGGGTGATACTTCTTAAGCATGTTGCAAAGTTCAGGAGTAATTCTTTGAGGCATTACTACTGGAGTTCTTGATCCGATTCTTACGATTTCTACGTGATCGATCTTTCTTAATTCTGAGATGATGTATTCTAATACTTCATCTTCTACGCATAATGCGTCACCACCTGAAAGAAGAACGTCTCTAACAACTTCTGTCTTTCTGATGTATTCGATACATGCGTTGATGTCGTCCATTGATCTAGCGCCATCAGTTTCACCAGCAAGTCTTCTTCTTGTGCAGTGTCTGCAGTACATTGAGCATTGGTCAGTGATTAAGAATAAAACTCTGTCTGGATATCTGTGAGTTAGTCCAGGAGCTGGTGAGTCAGCATCTTCGTGAAGTGGGTCTGCATCGTCAGCTTCTGATCTGTGCATTTCAGCTAGTGTAGGAACAGCTTGCATTCTTACTGGGCACTTAGGATCATCTGGATCCATTAATGATGCATAGTAAGGAGTGATACCTACTCTGAATCCACCGATAACCTTTTCGATATCAGCTTCTTCTTCTGGTGTAAGATTTACAACAGCCTTAATGTCTTCAACAGTTGATAATCTGTTTTCAACTTGCCAATGCCAATCTTCCCATTGTTCTTCTGTTACATCCTTGAATAGAGGGATGTCTTTCCAATTTCTAATTGCCATAATTCTCTCCTTTTCGGTAGTTTATTTAGCTTAAAATG